>SYKE01000077.1 GCA_005798285.1 Actinomycetota bacterium | reverse complement strand
GCGAGCCCTGATTCGCGATCCCCGTGTGCTCGTCTTCGATGAAGCGACCTCCAGCCTCGACACCCACTCCGAGCGTCTCATCCAGGAGTCGATGGCGCGCATCACCGAGCACCGCACCACACTGGTGATCGCGCACCGACTGTCGACCATTGTCGATGCGGATCGGATTTACGTGCTCAAGGATGGGAGCATCTCCGAGCAGGGCACGCACGATGAACTCGTGCAACTGGGCGGTGAATACGCGCACCTCTGGTCCCTGCAGGCGCCTTCGGAGTTGGGCAGCGAGACGGCCTCGCCTTAAAGGCGGGGCATCGGTCGGAGTCGGAGCCGGCGGGCGACGGCGGTGGCGCAGGAGGGGACGGAGCGAAGATGCAGGGCGGCGGAGAGAAACCATTCGTTCTGGTGATTTGCGACATCAGCGGCTACACGTCGTTCGTCTCTCACCATGCGGAAGTGAAGAACCATGGCTTCGTGATCGTCGGCCAGCTCCTCAGCGCCATGATGCGGGCCGCCGAGCCCGTGCTGAAGGTCTCGAAGCTGGAGGGCGATGCCGTCTTCCTGTACGCGCCGCTGACCGGCGACGGCGCCAGACTGAGCGACCACATGTCGGCGGCGCTGGCTCGCTGCGATGTGGTGTATCACGCCTTTGAACGCCGCTTGAAGGAATTGCGCGAGGCGAACATCTGCGCCTGCGAAGCCTGCCTCGGTCTGGAGCGTCTCCAACTCAAGATCGTGGTGCACTCCGGCCCGGTGCTCCTGCAGAAGATCGGCCGCTATCAGGAGGTAGTCGGCGCCGACGTGATCCGAGTCCACCGGCTCCTGAAGAACCAGGTCCCGCTGAGAGAGTACCTGCTGCTCACGGAGACCGTGTGCCGATGCCTCGACGGCGACACGCCGGCGGCACGGTATGCCGGAGAGGAAACCGACCCGGATCTCGGTCCGTGCCGTGTGGAGGCCTATGCGCTGCCCTGGAAGACGAGTTCCGAAGCGCCGAGCGGCAGCTACCGCTCCCTCCGCTACCAGGCCGCCGACATCATGAAAAAGATCTTCATCGGCCGGCTCTTCCAACTCGGGCTCCTCCGCCGGAGTTGACGGGACTGGTGGCAGTGATGTCCACCCGGCAGCTCGCCTGACGTGAGACTACAGCCCGTGGCGATAGGCTTGGGCGCGTAACGACCGATGGCCCCAGGTGAGCTTGGTGAAGCGACGGTCGCCTCTTCCGTCGCACACGCTGCGCCGTCCAGGTAAAATAGCCGCTATCCTGCTCGGCGCCATGGCGCCGTCGGTCCCAAACGCTCCACTGGGAGAATTTGAAGCACTTCGCGTGGGTGCTCCCAAGGGTGCTCGCCCCCGCGACTCCTGGGCGTTTGCCCCAGGCTGGGTTGAGGTTGGGTGGTTGGGTAGTGGCCCGCGGGTCCGACCCAACGGTCCGGCTCTCGAACAACTGGGGTCCGAGGGTGCGTCACCGGCCCATGGCCAGATCGACAACCGTGCTGATCACCGTGCGGCGCCTTCGTGGCGCACGGATCCTATGTCTCCACCGGCTCACTCCGTGGTCATCGTCATCCCTGGGCTTGACCCGAGGATCGAGGGGTGCAGTTACCGCAAGCAGCTCTCGCGAAGCGCGCCCAGTCGACCGGTAGGCAGCGCAGGCTCACCCTGAGGCGACTGGGACGACGCGCCAGGCCATTGTGAATGGATCCCCGCTCTGTAGAGTGAGTATCCGCGCAGTGCGACTTCCGCGGGGATGACGGTGTCGGCGTTGGTTGGGGTAAGTGCAAGAGGGAGATCATCGGCACGAGTGGTGGGGCGCTCTCCCAGGCTTCGAAATCACAGGGGGAGCTGCCCGGGGCCGGAGTGAGGTCCCGGGCGATCTCGTTGGGTCGAGCGGGGCTATCCGTTGGGATAGATGTCCGGGTTCTGACGGCGGCATTCTTCGATGACGGCGATCTGCTTGCGCACCTGCTCTGGGGTGATTTCCAGGGGCGCTCCTTCCGTCAGGGCGCGGTGGAGCATGGCGTAGAACGCGCGGGACATCGTGTTGAAGAGGCCGTCGCCGGCGGGGGTGGTCCACTCTTCGCGGACCCACTCCAGCGAGTCGGTGCAGTACGACGGGGTGCCGTCCGGCTTCACCAGCGGGGCCGTGGTCAGCGCGAGGGGCGGGGCCTGCTCGGTGCGGTAATGCTTCCACTCCAGGCTGCGTGTGTCTCCCTTCAATCCGCCGCGCGATCCGTAGATGTTGTAGGTGAAGGCGGGGAAGGCGCAGCAAGAGGAGATCTCCAGATGGATGATCGGCCGCCCCGGGGCGTCGAGGAGCAGCAGCACGTGATCGTCGGCGTCTCCCAGTGTGGTGGCGCGGCGCATCAGGCACGTCACGCGGGGCTCGGCGTCGAAACCGAACAGGGCCAACGCCTGATCGAGCGGGTGGGGGCCGGTGTTCATCAGGTTGCCGCCGAGTTCGGAGGTCAGCGTCTGCCAGTCGTACCGGCGCGAGAAGCCATTGAAGCCGATGGAGATCTGGGTGATGTCGCCGAGGACCCCGGAAGCGAGCACCTCGCGGATCTTCACGAAATAGGGGGCGTAACGGCTCTGCTGGAAGATCGCCAGCCGCTTGCCGGAATTCTCGGCGGCGGAGATCAGGCGGTCCACATCCGCGACCCGGGAAGCGAGTGGTTTGTCGCAAAGTACGTTGTAGCCGGCGGAGAGAAACTTCTCGGTCCACGGCACATGGAACTTGCTGGGCGCGGCGTTGACGATCAGATCGAGATCGGTGCGGCCGAGGAGTTCATCCGGCTCGGCGCAGGTGTCGCAGCCGTACTCCCCGGCGGCTCGGTCCCGCCGTTCGGGGAGAGGGTCGACGATAGCGGTGATGCGATAGCGCTCGGAGTCCGCGGAAAGGTAGGCGCCGTGGATGTCACGGCCGCTTCGACCCTGGCCCAGGATGGCAACTCGAACGATGGACATTGGTGAGATCCCTTCGGGGGGTAACTTCGGGATGCTCGCCGACCCCTCCTTTATCGAAGTCCCCCGGCGACGCGAGCGGCTTCGGGAGCAGCGCGAAGCCGCAGCATCGAGGCGGCGCCGAGGGCCGGACCGATTGCCAGGAGCGAGAACGCGACCTGCCACCCGAGGCCATCGCGGACCAGCGGCACCAACCAGATCGTGCCCACCGTCAGCACGAAGCCGAGGGAGAGTTGAAGCGTCACCGCCGTGCCCACCGTGGCCGGCTCGGCGAGTTCGGTCACCATGGCGGAGAACTGGGCAGAGTCGGCGATGACGGCGAATCCCCACACCAGTCCGAGGATCACCACTCCGGGAAGCGGCAGCGTGGGGATGCCGATGAGCAGTGCGCAGAGCCCGGAGACGAGCATGGCAGCCGCTGTAACCCGCGTTCTCCCGAGGCGGTCCGCGGCCAGGCCCGCGAGCCAGCAGCCCGGCGCGCCGATGCCGATCACGGCAAAGGTGAGAATACCGGACCAGAGGGCTTCGGGCGCGACCCCGGTGGCCCGAAGACGGTCGGTGATAAACGCTGCGAACCAGGTCCACATGGCGTAGAGCTCCCACATGTGGCCGAAGTAGCCCGCGTACGCGAGCCGCACTCCGCGGGAACGGAGCACCGTTCCGGCAAGACGGAGATCGAACGGCGGACGGGGGAACGGGAACGGACCGTCTCGGGCCACGAATTCCGCGAGAAGCCCACCGATCAGACTGGCCACCGACGTTGCAACGATCACCCCATCGAGCCGAGCGCCGCCGAGGGCCTTCAGCAGGTGGGGGAGGGCGCTTCCAAGAGTCAGCGCGCCAACCATCACCCCCATCGCCTCGCCGCGACCGCGCCGGAACCAGGTGGAGACGGCTTTAAGGCTGGGGGGATAGACCAGCGCCAGGGCGGCTCCGGTCACGAACCGCGCTGCAAACCCGGGCGCGGCCGTCCCGCAGGCGAGCAGGGAGAGGTTGGCCGTCGCCGCGGTGACGGCGCCGAGGCACATCAGGCGTCGAGGCGGGGCGCGGTCGGGCAGCGCCAGCAGCGCGGAGACCAGGGCGCCCGCCACGAAGCCGAGCTGGACGGAGATGGTGAGGAGCGACGCGCCGCCGGAGTCGAGCTGCCACCGGAGCCGCAGTTCACCGGCCACCGCCGAAGCGGAGAACCAGCAGCACATCCCGAGGAAGGTTGCCACGGCGAGAATCGCAAGTTGGAGCCAACGATGAGCGGGTTCCAGATCGGGGTTTGCGCTGCCGGGTTTCAGGGACGGGCCTGTGTTTGCGGGCGGCGGCGGGTGGGCTCTTGGGATGGCTGCAGGGATGCAATTCGATCCGAATCGGGTGGTCGTGGGTCGCGTTGTGAGTGGGGGAGAAGCAGTTCGCGGATCGGGATCCTCTCAAACACGAGTTGAGATTGGCTGCCCTCGTAAACGATCCCGATGTGGTCTCGATCCACACGAGAAAGACTCGGGTAGCCGGCGCCGCGGCCCTCATCCAGCAGCCAGTGATGACTGGATGGCCAGGTATTCCCATCATCGAAGCTGACCTGAAGCGTCTGGTGCGAGCGGCGAACCTGGGAGAACGGGTTCGTGAAGACCAGCACCCGCCGCTTCCGTCCACCAAGTTCCACGTCCAGACCCATCAGGCTCCCGTTGCAGTTCGGCTCGATCAGGGCCTTGCGATGGGTGGGATGCAGGCTCCAGGTGCGACCCAGATCCGACGTGACCGCAACGGCGCGAAAACGGTCGTGGTCATTTCGCATATTGAGCATCACGCGGCCGTCCGAGAGCATTGCCGCCTGACACTCGTTCGCTCCCCGGAAGGCGGGCTCGCCGACCGTCCAGTTCTTCCCGTGATCGCGGCTTACCATGATCGTGGCGAATGTCTCGATTGCGGGTCGGCCGTATCGTCCCTGCGCAGGCATCACCAGGGTTCCATCGGGGAGTGAGATGCCCTGCTGCGGAGCCGGCGCCAGAAGCCACCACTCCGGGCGCTTGAGAATCCGCGTGAGGTTCTCAGGCTTCGACCAGGTCCTGCCGTCGTCGGTGGAGCGCACCCGCATGAACTGGGCGCTCTTGCCGATCTCGAAGCCGGGCTCGGAACCGTCGTCGTTCCACTGGTGCTTTCCGGGTTTGCCGTTCATCCAGACCGCGAAACAAGAGATCTCTCCCGTTTTCGGGTCCACGATCAAGCCCGGATCGCTGCAGCCGTTCTGGGACTGCGGCAGCCCGCCATACTCACCCATATCCATGATCACGCGGACCGGCTCCCAGGATCGACCGCCGTCGGTGCTCCGGCTGAGACCGATATCGATGTCCTCTTGCAAATCCCGTCCGGCACGCCGGCGAAGATCATAGGCGCTCAAGAGCGTGCCCCGGGGAGTCGTTGCGAGCACGGGGATCCGGTGGGTGTGGACGCCGTCATCCTGCGAACGCCGCAGCGCGACGCCAATGCGCTGGCGGGAGCCCGATATCGGGACATCGGCATCCTGCCCTGCCGCCGTCATCAGCCGTACGGAGCGAGCCGCCACGCGATGGCTCAGATCGGCGCCAGGCTTCAGTCGGGCTGAGAGCCAGAAGGTCTCAACCTGGGTCCCCAGCGTCGTGTTGACAGGAAAGCTCAGGCGGCGGGCAGGTTTGAGGGCCTTGCCGAGGGGCCGCCCCAGCGAAAGCGCATCGGTGGGGCCGGCGGCAAAGAGTTGCACCTCTGCGAGGTCGTTCAGATCGTCGGTGTCGCCGAGATCCACGTGGATCGCTTGAAGCTGAGTGCCGCGCTGGCCGCCGGGCGCCACTTCTATCTTCAACAGGGCGCCGTGCTCGTTCCGAATCAGGAGCGGGTAAGCGGGTCGGATCGCCCGGGCCTCTATCCGCAGTTGCATCCCGGCGCCCGTGCCGACCGCCACCGCATCCGCCGCCAGAAGTGCCGCCGAGACGCAGGACAACCATCTGGCGTCTGTCGTAAGTCTCATCCCTTCGTACCCTCCCACGAGGCACACGGCGTTAGCGCCGCTCCAGCACGGTCCCTTCCTTTTCCAGGCGGGCCATCATCGCCGCGAAGGCCGGCGAGCCGTCCGGGTCCCAGTACTCCGTGCTGATGGGAGAGTCATATTGCAGCGTGATTTCCCGTCGCCAGTCCGGCCGCACCATGAAGAGGGAGTCCCTGGGATCGGCGAGGTTGTACATCATCGTGCCGTTGGAGAACCGGCTCTTGAGGATCCATCGCGGCTGTTCCGGGAGTTTGAGCGCCTTCAGGTCCTGCAGGCGGTCCGGATCCAGGGTTAACCCCAGGCCGGGACCCTCCGGCACACGAATGAGGCCATTGATCGGTTCCAGTCGCTCTTTCACGACATCGGCTTTCCAGGTTTCCGCATCGCTGTTGAAGTGGAGCGATGCTGTTTTGAACGCGGCCTGCATGTGGACCGTCATAGTGCGAGTGATCATGCCGCCGACGTTTTGAAGCGAGAACGGTGTTTCCAGTTGGGCGAAGAGTCCGGCTCGTCGGATGGCGTCGCCAATGCGGGCATGCCCCAGTATGAAGCCGTCCGCGGAACGTTCCTGTGCTTCAAACCCGGCGCCCAGCGGCGCGTGGTGGTAGTAGATCGGCAGCCGGCAGCGCTTGCGGAGCTCGGCGTAGCCTTGAATGTCCTTCTCGGGCAGCGGATCCTCGAACCCGCCGGAGATCGGAAAAGTGGACATCTTCTCGAGAAGTTCAAACGTATGGTCGGATGTGCCGCCCATCGTGAGATCGAAGTGCACTCGAAAGCCTCGAGGCGCCACCTTCTGCATGGCTTCGAGCTGGTCCATTACGTTCTCGAACGGCGAGAGGTGGTACTTCATCCAGGTGAAACCCTGGCGGGCGTAGGTCTGGACCGCTAGCGCCATATGGGAGGGCTTCGTCGAAACAGTCCAGGACGCCGCCGGGACCCACGAACGGTACTTCTTGCCGAACAGCTTGTAGACCGGCACTCCGGCTGCCTGCCCCATCAGGTCATACATGGCGATGCCGAGGCCGAGACTGGTTTCGTCGCCGATCCAATCGAATGGGTTGGAGCCGATATAGGACTGAACGGTGGCCTGAGGTTCAGGTGAGCCGCTCTCGCCGAGCCCGATCAGTCCGGTGTTCGTGCGGGCGACGTAAACGGTTCGACGGGTCGGTCCATAATAGTGATTGAGGGGATGTGCGAGCCAATCCTGATAGGGCACGGAGATTTCGTGGGCCTGAATGTCGGTGACTCGAAGCCTCGCCGTCCCGGATCCCCCCAGAGCTTCGGCAAACGCCCGTCGATCCATCCCCTGCGCCCAGGCAATCAGCGCCGCCGCCCCGGCTCCCAGGGCCGATCGTCGGCTGAGGACCGGATTCGGCAAGCGACCATTCTGAGAACTGCTCATGGAGTGGGAACTCTCAAACTCGACTCCCCGGAGTCTTCTGAACAACGAACGTGGTTGGTCAGTTGGGCATCGGTTGCCCGAGACCCTTCGTCACGTGAGCGGTGCGAACACTGCTCACGCGCTTCTGTGTGCTCGCTCAGCCCGAGTTTGAGAGGGGCGGCGGCGGGTTGTGGCAAGGTCTCCGCAAGGGCTCGTTTGTGCAGTCACCGAAGAACATAACTCGCCGCCGCCAGGCAGCTTGCTTTACGGCGCCAGCCGGTCTGCCGCACGATCATCCTGGGCGGTCCACGAACTTGGGGGAACCAGGTTGTGGCGCACCGTCTTCACATGCCCATCGACGTACGTCACGTCCCAGGAGTTCTGGTGGGGGACCGGCCGAGAGCCGAAACCGAACAGAGATCGACCCATCGGACTCCCGAGGTGGTTTTGATTCCAGATGTCCGGGAAAGTGGCGTCGGTGATGTAAATCGTGTCCGCCGGGACTGCGACTTCAGGCATGGCGCGACCGCCAGGACCGTAATGAGTCGAGTTGCAGGCTGCCCCGGTGCAATCTCGCCACACGTTGGTGTACCAGGTGTTGATGGCGTTCACTGCATACGAAACATCCCAACTGCAACTCCGGCACGCGGCGTTGGCGCACTTGACGTCGATGTTGTCCAGGCACGAAAACCAGCTTGGAGATCCGTAGTTGGCTACGTTTGTCGGGCACAAAGTGACCCCGCGATTCTTAACGTAGGGCTGAATGAGCGCCTGCCAGTAGACGCACGAGCCAGGGCTGGGTCGCCCGATGGAACAGTTTCCAAAGCCCAGGAGCTGTTCATCGTAGTCCTGTGAGTACATCATCAGGCCCAGTCCCATTTGTTTCAGGTTGGAGAGACAACTCGTCTGACGCGCCTTCTCACGAGCCTGGGCGAACACCGGGAAGAGGATGGAAGCCAGGATGGCGATGATCGCGATAACTACAAGCAGCTCAATTAGGGTGAAGCCCCTGCGCTTCATGGTCGGTCTCTTCTTCGTGGTCTGGCATGGTCGACTCCCGGCAACCACGCATGGTTTGCTGCATGGTACTTTAGCTTCATGGCAACCTTCCTGCAACCTTCTCTCGGTCTGAAAGGGAATCTGCAAGTCGTGGACCGACATATGGTCGGGGTCCCGAACGATCGGACGGAAGGACTCGCTTCCAGAGCAGACTGGGTCTGTGACTAAGAGAGGTAAGCCAAGATGTTGCGCCGAGAGTTTCTGGCCGGGGGTGTTTCCGTGGCGGCGATGGTGGGAGACGCCGGTGCAGCCTCGGCGCAGGTTCGACCGAACGAGAAACGCCAGAATGACCAGGGGCCCTACAAGCTCGGGGTAGCAGCCTATTCCTACCGCAAGTACCTCCAAGGCGCGGGAAAGAGCATGAGTCTGGTCGACTTCATTCGAGAGTGCGCCGAGATGGGTTCCGACGGGGTGGAGTTGACGGAGTACTACTTCGAGAAGCCGGTGACCGCCGAACAGGTGCTCAAGCTGAAACGGACTGCTCACCTCTGGGGCCAATCCGTTACCGGGACACCCATTGGCAACACATTCACCCATCCCGCCGGCGAGGCGCGAAATCGGGAACTGCAGCGAGTGAGGGACTGGATCGACGTGTCGGCGGATCTCGGATCGCCAGCGATCCGGATTTTCGCGGGGAACAAGCCGAAAGAGTTCTCCGAGGGCCAGGCGCGTAAGCACGTCATCGAGACGCTGGAACAGCTCCTTCCCCACGCTGAGAAGCGGGGGGTGTTTCTGGCGCTCGAGAACCACGGCGGGGTGGTTGCCGAAGCGGACGGCCTGCTGGAAATCGTCAGGGCGGTGACTTCGCCGTGGCTGGGGATCAATCTCGACTCCGGCAACTTCCAGACGACGGACCCCTATGGTGACCTGGCCCGCTGCGCCCCGTATGCCGTCACCGTTCAGTACAAGGTGGAGATGCTGCCGAAGGGCCGGCCGAAGGAAGAGGCCGATCTTCCCCGCATCCTGAAAATCCTTCGTGGGGCGGGCTACCGGGGTTTCGTAACGCTTGAGTACGAGTCGGCCGAAGAGCCGCGAGTCGCCG
>SYKE01000076.1 GCA_005798285.1 Actinomycetota bacterium | reverse complement strand
TGGCCGTCAGGCGCCAGGCGAACGGAGGTGGCGTCGGGAAAGGCAAGCTGTACGGCGTTGGGGTCGGCGGCGGGCGAGAGCACCACATCGTACTCCAGGCCGTGGGGGTGGCTGTAGTACACGACATCCGTTCCGGGATAGACGTCGTGGACCCGAACACGGTGATAGCTCTTGACTCCCGTCACCCACTTTGAGGGATCCGGCCCGGTGAAATAGGAAATTCGGTCGGAAGATTCGAGGAGCGGCTCGGCGACCGCCGCACGGCTGCCGCCCACGAACTGGACCCGCACGTTCCGAGGCCCGGCAGTGCCGGCCTTTGGAAGCCCTGCTTCGAGCGAGCTGACCGCGAACTCCGAGCCGCTTCGGGCGAGGGAGACGGTCATCGATTCGCGTCGCGCGATGAAGCCGAGCCGGGCTTCCAGTTGACCTTGATTGGCTTCAAAGAGGAGCGGTGATTGGAATTGAGGAGGCTCTGTCAGCCGGATGCCGCGCCCGTTACGAGCGGTACGGATCCCCCCCCCCCGCAGCGCTCAACACGGCGATGGAAATCCCGAGCCCGACGTACAGAGCGGCCCTGGCGTGCGTCAATCCGGCAATCATCTGCCAATCCTCATTCGCTCATCACAAGCGGAATGCTGCGAACACTGCGTGCGGAGGCGTAGAGGAACGCTCGGGGACGATGCATTCCGCCCGTCGTGTTCGGGCGAGCAACCCCAGCCATTCCTCAACGTAACAACGTATTATTGGCAGCCAGTCTTACACCTGTCGAGAAAAACTGAGGAATTTTCGCGCAGTTGGCCCACATTCGCTGCGGCTTGGTCTCATGATCGTCACAAATTGTGTGACATGTTTCAAATGCTGTGATCGCCCGCAGCAGACATCCGGCCGAAGCGCGGGGCCCCGTGTCCCCCAGTCGGGCTGGGAGACATCGTCATCCTCGGGCTTGACCCGAGGAACCAGGCGTCTGATTACCGCAAGCAGTTCCCGACAAGCGCGCCTGGCCGAGCCAGCCGGGGCGACGCGCCAGGTCACTGCGAATGGATCCCCGCTTTGTCAGGTAAGTGTCCGCCCAATGCGACTTCTGCGGGGATGACGATGGTGGGCCTGGCGCATAGGGGTGGATGCGCTTCACGCAGGCTTGGTGTCGGCATGGTGGCGCGCGCGGGGCGCTCAAGATGCCCGCGATCCCAGGCCGGCCGCAGGGCGGTCGCCGTTACGGTTGGCTCAGTCGGCGACACCCATTCGGCGGCGGTGGACCAGCACCAGGGTTCGTGGCTCGGTCGGAGCCTCGCCCTCCCATTCTGACAATTGCGACTCTATCGTCAGGTGGGAGTGTGCTCCCGGTTCAAACAGCGAGCGCATCGTTGCTCTCCGACAAGTACGCCCAATGCGACTTCTGCGGGGATGACGATGGTGGGCCTGGCGCTTGGGGGTGGATGCGCTTCACGCAGGCTTGGTGTCGGCGTGGTGCTGGCGCGCACGGAGCGGGCAAGATGCCCGCGGTCCCAGGCAGGCGATCCCAGGCAGATCCCGGGGGGCAGGGAGGTCGCCGTTACGGTTGGCTCGGTCGGCGACACCCATTCGGCGGCGGTGGACCAGCACCAGGGTTCGTGGCTCGGTCGGAGCCTCGCCCTCCCCTTCTGACAATTGCGACTCTATCGTCAGGTGGGAGTGTGCTCCCGGTTCAAACAGCGAGCGCATCGTTGCGATCCCACCAGCACACCCATGGTTGACACCGGCCGACCCTCGGATCATCGTCATCCTCGGGCTGGACCCGAGGAACCAGGCGTGCGTTTACCGCAAGCAGTTCTCGTGCATCGCGGCCGGCCGGGTCAGCCGGGGCGACGCGCCGAGTCCTGGTGAATGGATCCCCGCTTTATCGAGCGAGTGTCCGCCCAATGCGACTTCTGCGGGGATGACGATGGTGATCGTGGCGCGTGTAGGTGGGTGCGCTTCACGCAGGCTGCAGAATCCCATCGAAAACCGAGCCACTTTTCCCCACAAAGCAGAGCCGGCAGGAGTGGTGGGATGCAGCGTTGGGATTGGCGGCGTGAGATCTGGACCGCTGTGTCCGTGCTGCGGGGCAACGGCTTTAGCGCATCCGTACGTAGGGACCGGTCGCATGGGGAGCCGCTGCCGACGTGCTTCGGGACGTGCTTTGCGACGTGCTTCGTGGTGTGCTCGGATCGGTGGCGAATCTTACGGTGGAGTCTGGGAACCGGGAGGGGCGGGCGGGGCGTCGCGTTCGGTGGCGACGAGGGCTTTTAAGCCGGCGTAGCGCCGGGTGACGTGGATGTCGCCAAGGCTGCGGCGGTTCTCTTCGCCGACGAACCAGGCGCCGCCGCGCTCTTCCACGAAAACCTTGCGACGGAAGGCATAGATGGCGGATGCCTTGATCGTGCGAGCGCGTTTCTTGTTGTCGGCGCCGGGCTCGTGGTAGCGCACGGTCCACTCGCGGGGGCGCAGCGTGCGGGTGGCGGACTTGCCCGCCAGTTCCAGCAACTCGCGGGGCATGCGGTACGGGCGCTCGTCGCGCCGCTCCATGGTGTTCGCCATCTCGCCCCGCACGGTGGCTGCGCCCTGACCCGCTCCGGCGAGCGCCGGTGTGACTGCGGCCAGGAGACACATCGCAATCATCAGGCGATGGGGCAACATGGCGAACTCCCTTGAGGACTCCCGTCGGGGCGAGTCGCGGCGCGAGCAGGCTACTTCTTCGGTTTCTTCTCGGTATCCGACCCGCTCCCTGCGCGGCCGGTTCCGTTCTCCTTGCGCCAGTCCCACGGCGCCTTCGGAGACGGCTTCGCCCAGAGCCCGGATTTAGCCTCGCGGGCGGACTTTTCCTGGTCGGCGTAGTCCTTCGAATACCGGACGTAGGCCCAGGCCATGCCGGACTTCACCATCTCGGCGTTCATGTCGGTCTTGTCGAGGAAGACCTGGCCCAGCGTACGGTCGTAGCTGTCCTGGCCCTTCACCACGACGCGAACGGTCTTGTCGAGCAGGCGGGATTTCAGGAACGCCGTGGCGTCGGGACCGAACTCCTGCTTCGGCTCCGGAGCGTCGATGCCGTTGAGCTGTACGGTGACGTCCTTGCCGTCGCGCTGAACGCGAATGCTGTCGCCATCGGTGATCCGGGTCACCTTGCCGGTGAACTCCTCGGCGAGAACCGGTCCGGCCAGCGCCGTTGCAAGCGCCGCGGCCATCATAAGCGTGGGGAACTTCATTCTGGACTCCCTGGGAACGACGGAACGGGCAGGTTAGAACGCCACCGGGTCGGCAGCGAATTGACCGTCTTCTTCTCGCACGCGCACGACCTTGCGCGCCGGCTCGTGATCGAAGAAGCAGAGCCACCCCTCCTGGGCGGCGCGACTCAGGAGTTCCCCTTTGACCCGCATGGTCACGTAGGGCTCCAGATCGTAGGCCATGTTGTACGGAGGGCGGAAGTGCGCGGGCGTGGGACACACATCCGCCAGGAACACGCCGGTCTCTCCCCGGCTGCGGAGAAAGACGCACTGATGAGCCGGAGTGTGGCCGCCCGTGACGTGGACGGAGATCCCCGGCGCTACCTCCGCATCTCCATCCAGGAGTTCGAGGCGGCCGGAGCGCTGGATGGGGAGCAGATTCTCAAGCCGATAGCTGGCCCGCATGTGGCTGTAATTGTGGATCGCATCTTCCCACTCCCGGCGCTGGGCGACATACCGGGCGTTGGGGAACGAGATCACGGGCTCGTCGTCTTCGAGATGGCTGGCGCCGCCGACGTGATCCATATGAAGATGGGTGAGCAGAACCGTGGTGATCTCGGCCGGCGCCACGCCATGGGTCGCCAGGCTACGCAGAATCCCCTCCGAGGGATCGAGACCGAAGATGGTCTGCTCCTTGGTGGTCATCTTGGGACCGTTGCCCGTGTCGATCAGGACCAACTCATCCCCGGTGCGGACCAGAATGCAGTTGGTATCGAGCTGGATCCGCCCGCGGTCATCCGGCTCAAACTGCCGGGACCACAACATCCGTGGGATGATGCCGAACATGCCGCCGCCGTCGAGTTTGAAGCGGCCGCCACTGAGCACCTCACACTGAAGATCGCCGATCTGAATCATCCGAACCCCCCGCGAATTCTAATCGCATGCGGGCTCCGAGTCCGGGCGAGACCGTCGGGACTCCGGGGGAAGTTCAGTCCGTCGAGTCGACGGCGCAGCAGCACGCGCCGGCGTGACGGCGATTCTGGCGCTGAGCGAACAAGAGCGCGCCGGCTCCCGCGAGCGAGCCCAGGATGTTCCAGGGAGCGGGGAGATCGTGGGCAGCGAAGACCACGGCCAGACCGGCGCCGAAGAGGGCGATCAACTCCCACCGGCGATGCTGCACGGCGCCCGCAACCAGTGTGCTGCCACCCACCACTCCGGTGAACCCCAGCAGCCCGCCCTCCAACCAGGGGTTCTCGGCCCAATGCGTTCCCGAGAGGGCGGTGGCGCCGAGGAGCACCGGCATTGCGGCGCAGTGCACGGCGCACAGGAGCGCCAGACCACCGGCCAGGAGATCTGACCGAAAGGGAGGGCGTCGACGGGGGAGGAATGAGATCTGCATTACTGAAGCATTGTTTCAGTAGAAGGCGGTTCCGTCAAGTTTCCCGAATGTGATCTGATCGAACTCAATTTCCCAACAATTGTCTACTTCTACAGTTGTAGAAGAAAATGCTAAAGTCGTAGCACTATGGGAAGTGTCCGCCTGAGCGACGCCGAATGGCGTGTTATGAACGAGGTCTGGAGCCGGTCGCCGGCCAGTGCGCGAGACGTGCTGGAGGGGGTGGCCGAAGAGACGGGCTGGGCCTACAGCACGGTGAAAACGGTGCTGGCGCGCCTGGTGGAGAAGGGGGCGCTCAGCAGCCGCCTCCGAGCTAACACCACCCTCTACGAACCGGTTGTGACGCGGGAGCAGGCTCGGCGGTCGGCGCTGAGCTCGCTGCTGGAGAGCGCGTTCGGCGGTCGCGCCAGTTCGCTCGTCCAGCACCTGCTCGACGAGGAGCGCCTCTCCGGGCGGGATCGATCCGAGCTGACTCAACTGCTGCAAAGCGAAGCGGCGAAAGGCTCTGAGCGCGAGGGGGCGTCCAATGACGCTTGAACTTCTGGGGAAGAGCTGGGCGCTCTGGCTACTCGGGTCATGGCTGCGAACGCTACCGCTGCTGCTGGTGTTGCAGATCGTGGATCGCCTCCTGGCGGGCGCCCGGCGGCACGAGTTACGGGCGGTGGGTTGGTGGGCCCTGCTGCTGGCCGCGCTGGCGCCGACGCCGCTGTCGGGCGCCCCCACACTCTACGATCTCGCGCCCGGCGCCGCGGCTGCGATTCCCGTGGAAGACTTTTCCGCGGCGGCATCCACGCTGCTGCCCCCGTTCTGGCTCGGCGTGGCGCTTGCGTCCCTCACGCTTCAGCTTCGGCGGCATCAGGCGCTGATTCGCCGTTGGGAGCAGGGTCGAGATGCCGAGGTGGAGCGGAGTGTGGCGTTGAAGGTGGCGGCGCTCTGCGAAGAGCTGGGCCTCCCCCGGCTGCCGGAGGTCGTGATTTCGGATGCCGTCGGCGGGCCCGCCCTCTGCGGCTGGCGGCGGCCTCGAATCTACCTGCCGCTGGAGTGGGTGACTTCCGCCTCGCCTGAGTCGCTGGAGCATGTGCTCCTGCACGAGTTGTTCCACCTGCGACACCGCGATCCGTGGCTGTGGGCGTTCTGCGGGGGCCTCAGTCGGCTGCTCTGGCCGCAGCCGATGGTGGCGTGGGCGGTGCGGCGCATTCTGGCGCTCCGGGAGATCGAGTCGGATCAGGCGGTCGTCGGGCGGCTTCAGGGCAATGCCGCAGCGTATCGCCGGACCCTCCTGGAGATGGCACGGGGCCAGTACGCGCTGGAGGCTCCTGCAGGACCGGCCTTCGGCGCCCATCCGGCGGGGATCGTAGCGCGGCTGAGGCTGTTGCAAGTGGGGTCACCGATGCCGCGCGGGTCCGCTCGCCGCAGCCGTTTGCCGCTCCAGGCGACGCTGCTCGCGCTCTATCTGGGCCTCTCGGGGTTTCTGTCGCCGGTGCTGGTCGCAGCGGAGCGCTGGGCGGATATCGATCCGAGCACGCTTCAGGGCTGTCTGCGGCTCCGGTATTACGTGCTCGGAAAAATGGCTGACGCCGAAGGGCACTAGCTGTCGGGACGGCCGGCTTCTTCCGGGAGTCTCCGAAGCGCATCCGTTCGCGGCGCCAGTTGGGGGCGGCCGTGCGAGCGGCAACACGTTGGGTGGGGTCCTGCAATTGCAGGCAATCCCTGGAAAGCACTGAGAAGGACGAGATGAAACGAACCAAGCACTTCCGAACGGTCACCCTCGGCGCCGCGTCTGCACTGGCGCTTCTGACCACCGCCGCGACGGCCCAGAATGCTCCCAAGCCCGCCGCCACCCGGCCGGGCGCCGGCGCAAAGCCGGGCGCCGCCGCCCCGAAACCCTCGCAGCAGCAGGCCGAGATGGCCGCCATGATGGAGCGGGCGAAGGCGTTCACCCAGCCCTCGAAGTTTCACAAGGTGCTCGAGCGCTTCCTGGGGACCTGGAAGACCGAGACTCGCTTCTTCATGGGCGCCAAACCCGGCCCGGCCGAGCTCGGAACCGCGGAGTTTACCTGGCAGATGGAGGGCCGCTGGCTCAAGAGCGAGGCCCGCGGCAAGATGATGGGCCGGCCCCTCGAGGTCCTCACGCTCTTCGGGTACGACAACTTCAAGCAGAGCTTCGTGATGACCACCATGAGCAACATGGACACCGCGATGAACCACGCCGAGGGCGATCTGGATCCCACCGGCAAGTCGCTGCTGCTCTACGGCACTCTGGACGAGTACCTCACCGGCGAGCACGACAAGATGGTGAAGTACGCCTACCGCTTCCAGAGCCCGAAGCGCATCGTGCTCGAAGTCCACGACCTGCCCATCGGCGAGGTCAACACCAAGGTCGTTGAGATCGTCTTCACGCGGTAGGGAGACTTGGATGTCGGGTTTTACGTGCGATGTTCAATTGCCCGTCACTCCGGAGCGGGTGTTCGGGGTGTTGACGGATCTGACCGGTCTCCCGAAGCGGATTCCCGGGATTCGGCGAGTCGAGCTGGAGACGCCGGAACCGGTCGGAGTGGGAACGCGCTTCCGGGAGACGCGCGTGATGTTCGGTCGGGGGGCCACCGAACGGTTCGAGATCACTCGACTCACGCCCAACCGCGCCATGAAGCTGGTGTGCGAGAGCTGTGGCTGCCGCTATGAGGTGGACTACCTTCTGAGTCCCGATGGATCCGGCACGCGTCTCGTGTTGAGCTACACGATCACTCCGCTGACCTTCTTCGCTCGGATGGTGGGCCGGCTCATGGGTTCGAAGGGCGCGGAGATGTGCCGCAAGTCGATGACGGAGGATCTGAACGCGCTCCGAGCTTCCCTGCTGGAGGATCGGCCCGAGTCGGGGAATTCCCTGAAATGAGTCGAAAGTCCGGCTGAACGGGGGCTGCGGTAGGGCGGGCGCCGTGATTCCCAGGGCCCCGGGCGTGTAAAATCCACCCTGCTCCGGTGGTTTCGGAGCAGGGTGGATTTTTGTGAGTCGTCGACCTCTCACTCGAACTCTTCTGGCGGGTCTCGCCGCGCTGGGCTGCGTGGCTTCCGTGGCGGCGGCTCAGCCTCCCCGTCCCATGCTGCTCCGGCAGAACGCGCCGGTGGTTGAAGCTCCGCGCCCCCGGCTGGTGGTGCTCCTCTCGATCGATCAGTTTCGCGCCGACTATGTGGTGCGCTTCTCCGATCTCTACCTGCCCGGTCGCACCGCCGATCGTGTGGGGGGCTTCAACTACTTCCGGCAATTCGGCGCCTGGTATCCGGATTGTCGTTACGAGCACCATCGCACCGTCACGGCGGTGGGTCACTCGATCCTGGGCACCGGCGCACAGCCGCAGTACAGCGGGATCGTGGGCAACACCTGGGCGGATCCCGCGACGCTGAAGCGCGTTTACTGCGTCGACGATCCGAATTCGAAGGTGATCGGCTTACAGCCTGGCAGCAAGGAAACGCCCATGTCGGCCGCCAACCTGCAGGTCACGACAACGGCTTACGAGCTGGAAGTGGCCACCGGCGGCGAGGCCAAGACCTGCGCCCTCGCCCTGAAGGATCGCGCCGCCATCCTGCTCGTGGGCCACAAGGCCGATGCCGCCGTGTGGTTTGATGAGGAAACCGGGGGCTGGGTCTCCAGCACGCCTTACTGCCCGGACGGCAAGCTGCCGGCGTGGGTGGATGCGCTGAATGCCCGCAAGCGGCCGGATGAGCTGCGGCAAACCCCCTGGACTCCCGCCGTCAGCGACGAGGCCATGAACCGCGTCCGACTCGTGCCCGGTGAGAAGAAGAAGTTCTCCCACGAACTCAAGGGCGCCGATTACCTGCCCTTCGCCGGCAGCCCCGCCGGCAACCAGTACCTCTTCGAGAGCGCCACCGAAGCCGTGAAGCAGATGGGGCTGGGCCAGGACGACACCCCCGACATGCTCTGTCTGAACCTCTCCAGCAACGACTACGTCGGCCACCGCTACGGTCCCGACAGTGCCGAAGTGCTGGACATCAGTGTTCAGACCGATCGCCAGCTCAGCGAATTCATGAACTTCCTCGCGAAAACAGTGCCCGGCGGCCTCTCCCGGGTGACGTTCGCCATCTCGGCAGACCACGGCGTGGTTCCCGTTCCGGAGCTTCAGACCGCGGCGGGACTGCCGGTGGAGAGGGCCATTTCGGCAGCAATCGCCGCCGCCGCGGACGGCGCGCTGGACAAGGCGGTCGGAGCGGAAACCTGGATCGGCAGCGGGGAGAACGGCGATCTCTACTTCAACAACGCTGCGGTGGCCGCGCATCCCGAGGTGGAGCGGGCGCGGATGCAGCAAATCGCAGCCCAGGCGGTGCGATCGGTGCCCGGCATGCTGTTCGCCGTGGGACGCGAGGATGTGCTGCGGGGCAACGTGCCTCGAAACAGCCTCGGCGCCCGGATCACGAACGGCGTCCATCCGAACCGATCCGGCGATGTCATTCTCATCCTGAAGCCGCAGTGGCTCCCGGGTGGCGCCCGCACCGGCTCCGGCACCTCCCACGGCTCTCCCTTCGCCGATGACACCCACGTTCCCATGCTGGTGGCGGGCGCGGGCTTTCGACCGGGGACCTACACCGCTCCGGTCGGACCGGCCTGGCTCGCTCCCAGCCTCTCCCATGTCCTGCGAGTCGCCCGGCCGAGCGGCTCCGACACGCCGCTGCTCCCCGGACTGGTCGGCGCCACCCGTTAGCATCTCCCTCCCCTCAGCATCCGGACCACCGCAAAGAGCCCCCACCGCACACCGCGGCGGGGGCTCTCTCTTTCCGCGCAAAGGGAGCGGTCCGTTACAGACGGCCGATCACCAGGTGGCGGCCGGTCGAGCCGTTGAGGTCCGGCTGGGCATAAAACGTGCTGCCGTTCGCATTGCTCCAGGTGTGGCCGGCCACTTCACCGGTAACGGCATCGGCGAAGATCCGCATCACTCCCTCGCCCACGCCGGTGTCGGGAGTGGTTCCATCCTTGAACTTGTAGCGGCTGTCTTGCGTGCCGTGATAGTTCTTGCTGCTGTCGATGATCCAGAGGTCATAGCGCTTCATCGAGATGCCGTTCACTGTAACGGTGGTTTCATTGATGGGAGCGGAAGACGCGATGGCCACGTGTCCGGTGGAAGTTCCAGCGTCTCGGTAGTCGATCGCGATCAGGTCTCCCGCCTGGATGTCGGCCACCTTCTGAATCCTCGAGAAGCCGTTCCTCGCCACGACGGCGGCGTGATAGACCTCGGCGTACGGGCTGGTAGAGCCGAACCAGGCGGTGAAGTCGGCGTCGGCCAGACCGTATGCCCGCTTGAACAACGTGGTGACGAAGGTGGCGCAGACCGAGGTGTTCGAACTCACGGCGCCGTCGACGTTCTTCCACTGAATGGCCGTGGGGTCGCCGTAGCTGTTGTTCGCCGGGGAGATGGTCGAGACCAGATCCACGGCCCAGGTGAGGTGCGCGGGCACGGCGGCGCTCGCCGCGGGTCGAGGAGAAAGGAGCGAAACGGCGAGCGCGAGCGAGGCAGCGGCGGCGAGAAATCCAGGTCGAGGCATCGAAGGTTTCCAGGTCAAAGGGTGTGAGAAGAGCATGAGCGCTCTTCTTGCCGGCGCATCCCCGCACCGGCAAGAAGAGTATCGACGCCCGGTGTGGACGAGACTGTGGACGGAAGCGGAGAAGAATCGTGGACCGAACAGCGCATTGTGTGAGCACTCTGTGAATTCTTGGAGCGGGGCACGGACGGCGTCTCGAACGGGATGGCTCCTTCTGGCGACAGGACTCGGCTTCGCCGCCTGGTTGGATCCCGCTACCCTCGCGGCCGCCCCCACCGAGAGGCTCCATGCCCTGCGGGAACTCCTCGGCGTACTGTTGCTCGCCGGCCTGCAGCTCTTGCTCGTCGGTGAGCTGACGGCTCGCGCAAACCCGGAAGGCTCCCCGGCGTCCATCGTCCGGCGCGATCGCACGGCTCCTCTCGGGCTCGCTCACGGCGTCGTGGGAGCCACTGTTGTCTGGGTGGTGGCGCGCGTGTTTGTAGGGACGCATCTCGCCCACCCGGCGGCTGCGGCTCCGGCCGCCGTTCTGCAGGCAGGGGCTCTGGCGCTCCTGCTTCCCCGGCTGCGCTCGCAAGGGGGCGACGTGGGGGTGCTTGGCCTGCTCGTGGCTCTGGGAATCGGCGCAGGAATGGATCTGGTCACATCCCTCCTGCTGATCGATGGCTCGTCGTTCGGTTGGGCGCCGGTCGCCTGGGACGCGCTTCCGCTTCGAATGCTGCGGCTCGCCCGGGTCGCTTCCATCGCTCTCGCCGCACTGGGATGGGGGCAGTTTCGAAGCGCCGACACGCCGGCGGCAATCGGCCCGCCGAGGTGGGCCCGGTTTCTCGCGGTGCAGGCTGCCTGGGCGATGCCGGTGGCGTTGATCCTCTCCGCCGTGATCTCTCCGGATCTCAAGTACCTGCTGCCCCTCCCTGCGTACGCCGCCCTGATCCCCGCTGCGGCAGCGGCACTCCGAGATCTGCGCCTCCGTCGGCTGCGTTCGGGCGCCGGATGGGCGCTTGCGGCGGGCAGCATGGCGGTGGGATTGGCCCTCGGCGGCTGGTCATTCGACGGACCCCTGCCCGCGCCCCCGGGGTTTGAGAGCTACACCGCCTCAGCGAGGCAGGCGGTTCGGCTGGGACACGCCGATGCGGTGCTCTTCGGTCTCCTGCTCCTCTATTCCCGGTCCGGCAGCTGGCTCCCCGCGGGAGCCGGTTGGACCGTTTTCGGCTGGGTAGCCGCGTCGCTGGGGCTGGCGTCGCCGGCCCTGATGGCGGTAGGGCCCGCTGCCGGCGCCGTGGGATGTTTGATCGAAATCGGCGCGCCAGGCCCGCGCGACGCGGAGAGTCGCCGAGGTCCTACCAAAAACAGGACCTCAGCGAGGTCCGGGTAGGTCTCAGGTCGGAGCAGCACCGGCGGCGCCCTTCCTACAATTGTAAAGGCGCCCCACCGAGCCAGATGCGGGCGAGGTGAACGGAGCAATCTCGGGGCAGGCCGGAGAGGATCGACGGATGAAAATCGGACTGATCGCGGTGGCGGGGGTGAAACTGCAGACCCGGAAGTTCGTCGAGCTCGGCATCACGCTGCCTCAGTTCATGAATCGCGGCCGCGTCATCGCGCAGCTCCCCAGCCTGGCGCTTCTGATTCTCGCGGGCGCGACCCCTCCGGACGTGGAGGTGGAGTACGTCGAGGTCGACGATATCGACGCCTATGTCGCGAATCCCCGAATGGACTTCGATCTCGTGGCGCTCTCCACCTATACCGCGCGGGCATTCGACGCGTACCGCGTGGCCGATGTGTATCGAGAGAAATCGGTCCCTGTCGTGTTCGGCGGCCTGCATGCAACGGTTCGCCCCGAGGAGGCAGCCCTTCATGCCGACGCGGTGGTGGTCGGCGAAGGAGAGCTGCTCTGGCCGGAGGTGGTGGAGGACTTTCGCCGAGGGGGCCCCCCAGCGTTGAAGCGGTTTTACCGCGAGGCCCAGCCGGGCCGCTACGACCTGGCGCACTCGCCCATGCCCCGCTTCGAGCTCCTCACACGGGTCCCGTCTCCCCACCAGCCCGACACGCTGGAGACGGGCCAGATCAACCGGCTGGGCGCCTACAATCGCATTACCGTGCAGACAACTCGAGGCTGTCCCCTCGACTGCGAGTTCTGCGCCGCGTCAAAGCTCTACGGGCCGCGCTACCGAATGAAGCCCGTGAAGCGTGTGCTGGAAGAAATTGATGCCGTTCGGGCGCTTTGGCGGCGTCCATTCATCGAGTTCGCCGACGACAACACGTTCGTCAACGGAGATTGGTCTAAACACCTGCTTCGCGAACTCATCGGCCGCGACGTTCGCTATTTTACAGAGACCGACGTCTCCATAGCGGAGGACGATGAACTGCTGGATCTACTCTACGAAAGCGGCTGCCGCCAGGTGCTGATCGGCTTCGAGAGCGCGCGACGAGACGGGCTCATCGGACTGGATCGCTCGAACTGGAAGACCCGGCAGTTCGACCGATATCTTCCCGCCATTCAGAAGATCCAGAGCCGGGGCGTGACGGTCTGCGGCTGCTTCATTGTCGGACTCGACAGCGATTCGCCCGCGGTGTTCGACGAGATCCGGGAGTTCGTGCAGCGCTCGCAGCTCCTGGAAGTTCAGATCACCGTGCAGACTCCGTTTCCCGGCACCCGACTGTACGATCGGCTCGAGGCGGAGGGCCGGCTGCTCTACCCCGGCGCATGGGATCGGTGTACGTTGTTCGATGTGAACTTCCGGCCGCGGGGGATGAGCATCGAGCAGTTGGAAGACGGCGTAATGGGCTTGTGGCGCGACACCTGGAACGAGTCCGAGCTGCTGCGTCGCCGCCGCCAGTATCGGGAATTGCTGCGCGAGCGGCGCGACGCTCGGAACGTGCCGCTGCCGGACGAGTCGGAGGAGTACTTTGCCCTACCGACCCGAACGCTGCTCACGGTTTGATGCGGACTCGCCGCTGCCGGATCGGAGGGGTTTCTCGATGGAACAGGCGCCACCTTCGGATGACGAAAAGCTGCTGGAGCGGCTGAATCGTCTCTCGCTCACCCGCAGCTTCACGCCGCAGATCGATGTCGACTGGTCGCAGCGCACCACAGACGCGGAATTTGCCGAACTGTATCCAGCCTGGAGCCTGCTCCACGGGACCGGACTGGATACCGGATGGGGAGAACAGGAACGCGTCACCTTCGTGAAGTATCAGCAGATGAACCTCATGAGCTTCACGGGCCTGCTCGAGCGCCACGCCATCGGAGCGCTGGCGCGGCTGTACGACCTGGATCCCGCAGAGCCGTTCTCGGAGTATGTCGGCCACTTCATCAAGGAGGAGATCTACCATCACATGCTGTTCGTACGGGCGGTCGGCCTCATTCAGGCGACCGTGACCGACCACCCGCCCCTCCCCACGGCCGATGCCGACCGCCTGCTGAGGCGAATCTTCGCCCTCGCTGCACGCTTGCCGGGTCGTCGTCTCCAGACCACCCTGGTCTTCACCGTGCTGCGCTTCGCCGAGCAGGTCACGATCTACGCGCATCAGATGGTGGATGAGCGGCTCCCTCGAAGGGAGAGCCTGATTGCGCAGGTCTGGGCCTTTCATGCGCTCGACGAATCTCGCCACCTCGCCTTCGACGCCGTGATTCTGGAACGCAACCGGGTTCACCGAGTGCTCGCTGGTCCCATGCGCCTCCTTGCCGCCGCCTGCTGCGTGCTCCTCTCTCTCAGGCTGAATGCCAACGAGCTCTGGGTCGCCAACCGCCTCGGCGTCCCGCTCCGGGTGTGGCAGATCCCCTCGCTGATGCGTCGTACTCAGGCGCCCTTCAAGCGTCGCGTGTTCGGCCTGCTCGCAAGCCTGAAAGCCGCCTGAAGCGTTCTTCCCGCCTGAGCCAGGCAACCGGAGGCCACCCGATGCCGCGACACCCCGCCGAAGAGAATCGGATCGCTGAAGACCGGTCCGTGAGGGGCCTCGACGCCTACTTTCTGGCCTTCAAGTCTCGAGCCCGTGAGCACCACTGCCTCGGATACGGCACCTCCACCATCGATGCCGAAGCGATCCGGGCGCTGAGGCGGCGCTACTCCCGCGCCATCAATCCCATCACGTATTCGCCGATCTTCGTGAAGGCGCTGGCGCTCACCATGGCGCGAAATCGGGAAGCCAACGCCATCCTCTTTCGAAAGCCGCTAGGCTATCGTATTGTGCGTTTCGAACGGATTGATGTGAACATCCCGATCACGAGGCGGCTCGGAAAAGAGACCGTGACGTTCATCGGCGCCATTCGAGATGCCCACCGCAAGTCACTGGCCGAGATTCAGGAGGAGATCGGCGCCTATCGCGAGGGACCGCCGGAGGAATCGTTCGCCATTCGCCGCATGCGGCAATTCGCGAAGCTGCCGCTCTGGCTGGCTCGCCTCATCCACCGGCGCATGGTGTGGGATCCTCGCTTCTATGTGGACAACGTGGGCACGTGCGGCGTCAGTTTCGTGCAGAGTTCCGCCTTCGACCACTTCTACCCCATCGCGCCGACGTCGGTGGCGTTGGGCGTCGGACCGATCCGGCGGGAGCCGGTGGTGGAGGGCGACAGGATCGCGGCGAGAGTGCGCGTCAAATGCACGCTGATGTTCGACAACTACGTCGTCAGCGGCCCCCTCGCCATCCGCCTGGCCGAGGACTTCGAACAGATCCTTTCCACGGCAAGCCTCCTCGAACCCGATGAGCGGGACCGGATGAACAGCTGCTGGAAACCGCCCGGCCCACCCGAGTAGGATCCGCCGCCCGGGCACACCCCAGTTTCCCCAGCGATTCCACACCCGCCGCATCATCTATTCCGCACTCAGGAGTCGTACGGCACTCTCTCCAGGATGTTTCCGTCTGCATCTGAGAATAACAAGAACCAGGAACCAGTGAACTTTATCATTCTTCCATCCGGATTTGCCCTATGTATGAAAGCGGCCTTGCTGAGATCGTAGAGCACGACGGGTTCCGTTATCACTCTTCGAGTCAGGAATTCATCACAATCGTAAATCCAGGAGCTTCCACTCGGAGACCATCCCCACTTCTCCAGCGCATCTACCGGAACTGCTCCAGTTCCCAGGGCCGCCTCCAGAATCTCTTTCTCTGCGTTCACGTTTGAGATGATCCCGTGCCCAACGTCCCTCACACCAAGATCTATTCTGCGGATAATTCTCTTCTCATCCACCCAAAACACAACGAACGCCTTGGAACGAATGTCATCCTCATCATGAGTTATGAGTTTCGATTCCTTCGGAGTGAGTGGTTTGTGCCACGAATAGAACTGGGATAGACTTTGTTGTGCGGAAACAGAACGACTCCAAACTATCCTATATGTGATCGGTTCAAAATCAAGACTCCTGACGTTCTTGGTTAGAAGTAGTTTCATAACTCCACCTTCTTGACTTTTAATTCGTCTCTCGACTTGCCGAATCGTACGGACGCTCGAGAGCAATTGGTTGAAGAATAATCTAAATAGAAGAATCACAATGACAAGAGCACTCGCTCCACGTATCGACATTGCTCCGGACTTCATCGCGATGCACGTCGTCCTTCAGAGTCGCCTGTATCCATATTTTTCTCAGCACGATCTACGGGCCGACCATGGTGACAATGAGAACCTGTGCTTGACACCACAGGACACCCCACGGAACTTGACACGTTCATCCGCGATGCCTTCTGGACCTCGAGGTGGACGGCCGAAAGGTGCGCCGCCCCGCTCTGGGGAGGGGTGCGATTCAAGTGATGGGTAACTGGCTATAAGTTGAGTCGAAATGGATGTTATTCCCTTGGAACCGCGGTCGTCTCTATGCGTATTGCAAGAGATCGGGCGCTCCAGTGGAGAGGCGATGTGCGCGAACCGCGAG
>SYKE01000075.1 GCA_005798285.1 Actinomycetota bacterium | reverse complement strand
CTTCGGTGACGCGGTCGTGGCTGTCGTAGGCGTAGAGGTACTTCTCGATCCGGCCGAGCACGGTTCCGGTCCCGGTCTTGCCGCGGTGCTCGATCGAGGCGAGGCGGCCCCAGGCGTCGTAGCCCGTCAGCGTGTCGGTCCGGTTGGGGAGGGTCTCTATGAGGAGCGCGCCGGCGACGTCGAAACGTCGAACTGAGCCTGACGCGTGAGGGTACGGGCGCTTCACGCAGGCTTGCCTTCGGCACTGTGTTGGCGCGCACGGAGCCGGCACGATGCCTGCACTCCGAGGTCGAGGCGGGCGCCCTCACCACCAGTGTTGCAATCACCCTCGGGTCCAGTTCCCACGAGGTGCTCGTCATTGCGACCCACGGTCGGACGGTGGAGTCGATGGGTCGGATTCGGTGTAGACCGCTGCGCGGGTGTGCCGTCTCAGCCCGCAGGGGTTTTCACGAAACAGCCCGGGATTTCAATCCCGGGCGGACCCTGCGCGTTCGTCCCAGCGGTCCGTCCCATATCCGCGAGCTGGATGATGTCACAGAGTCCGCCGGGTGTTGAAACACCCGGCTTGCTTCGTGGAAGTCCCTCCGGGTCTCGATGTCGCCCGCTGCGCCGGCGTGTCGGCTCATCCCGGAGGGCTTTCACGCGACAGCCCGGGATTTCAATCCCGGGCGGACCCTGCGCGTTCGTCCCAGCGGCACTTCCCCCATCCGCGACCGGGGAGATCCCGCAGAGTCCGCCGGGTGTTGAAACACCCGGCTTGCTGCGTGGAATTCTCTGCGGGACTCGATGACGCCCACTGCGCGGGCGCGCCCGCTCAGCCCGGAGGGCTTTCACGAAGTAGCCCGGGATTTCAATCCCGGGCGGACCCTGCGCGTTCGTCCCAGCAGCACTTCCCCCATCCGCGACCGGGGCGGCCTAACAGAGTCCGCCGGGTGTTGAAACACCCGGCTTGCTTCGTGGAAGTCCGTCCGGTGGGAGTGTTCGCTCTTTGTGTGGGTGCTGAACCTGGTCCACGCCACAGAACGAAGCAAAGACAGGCAGCCCGGGGAGCAAGTCTACTGCCGGCTCATCGACCGGCTACGACGACCCCAGTTCGGCGGCGATGGACCCGGATGACGGTTCGCGGCTCGGGCGGAGCCTCGCCCTCCCGTGCTTTCGAGGGTGTTTCTACCGTCAGGTGGAAGTGTTCGCTCTCTGCGGGAGTGCTCAACCTGCTCCACGCCACGGAACCAAGCGAAGTCAGTCAGCCTTGTGAGCGAGGCCTCTGCCGTCTCATCGACCGGCTACGACGACCCCAATTCGGAGGCGATGATCCCTGAAGACGGTTCGCGGCTCGGACGGAGCCTTGCCCTCCCGTTCTTTCGCGGGTGAATCGAACATCTGGAATTAGCGTTCTCCCGGTGCAGGTACTGCGCCCGGGTGTTGGCGTCGCCAACCAAGGGGGCGAACCGTCTCCAGTAGTTCACCTCTGAGAATGAAACCGTCGAAAGTCATATTCAAACGATTGCGAGAACGGGAGGGCGAGGCTCCGACCGAGCCGGGCGCCGTCGTCACGGGGACGTGCCGCCATCGTGGGGTCGCCGTAGCCGAATACGATCACGGTTCTCAATCTACAAGAACATCGCGATCGATTCGCCCGGTGAACGAGGCTGACGGCATCTCATAGACCACGCGCGACGACCCCAATTTGGCGGATGGGGATCGGGATGATGGTTCGCGGCTCGGACGGAGCCTCGCCCTCCCATTCTTTCGAGTGTATTTCTACCGTAAAATGGGTGTGTTCGCTCTCTGAGCGGGTGCTCAACCGGACCGGTCGGCCGGCCTGGCGAGGACCGCGTGCGAACTCCCATCGCGGGAGCCTCGGGTGAAGCCCAGGGATGACGATGTCTCCCCGGGGCTGATGGTGACACTGCTCCTCTTGCTTTGGGCGGATGTCCCCCGCGTGCGCACACCTGGGCCGTCATCCCCGCGGAAGTTGCACCCGGCAGACTCTACGGGCAGACGGGGTGGGTTCGGAAGCCTGGGTTGGCGCGTCGCACGGCGGCGTGTCTCTGGCGTCAGGAACGTGCACACCAGGTCGACAGGATGTCCGCGATCCGGTGAGTGCCCGGAAGGAGAACCCGGTGGGACGGATGGGAGTCCGGTCGGCTTGCCGCCCGGCTGTAAGCCCGGTGGCCGGCACTATGCGATCTCAGCGCCGGCGCCGCGGTGACGGCGGACCTCGGGCCAGCCGAGAGCTACGGCGAGGACGACGAACAGCGTGCCCAGGCCGCCAAACACGACCGAGAAGACCGGGTTTGTCAGACTGGCCACCAGTCCGGACTCAAAGCCGCCAAGTTGGTTCGACGAGCTGATGAACACCTGGTTCACCGCCGAAACTCTCCCCATCATCTGATTGGGAGTGAGGGTCTGGATCAAGGTGCTGCGAACGACCACGCTGACATTGTCGAGGGCCCCCGTGAGAAAGAGCATCACGAAGGAGAGCAGGTAGGAACGGGACAGCCCGAACACGATCGTGGCCACGCCGAAGCCGGCCACGGCCCCGAGCATAGCGACGCCGGGGCGGCGAAACGGCGGCATGTGCGCGAGCAGCGTCGCCATGATGAGCGCGCCGAAGGAGGGCGCCGCCTGCAGGAGGCCGAGCCCGGAAGCATCCACCTTCAGGATGTCGGCCGCGTAGACAGGCAAGAGTGCGGTGGCGCCTCCGAAGAGGACGGCGAAGAGATCCAGGGAGATGGTTCCCAGGATGATTCGGGAGCTCCACACGAAGCGCAGCCCAGCAGTGAGGCTTTCGAGGCTCATTGGGGCCGTGCTCCGCTCCGGTTCAGCCTCACGCGGTCTGGCGATCCCGAGCAGGACCACGCCGGTGGCGCCGAGCACCGCGTCCAGCACGAATGCTGGGGTGCCGCTGTGCGTTGCCGCGATGACCGCGCCTGCCAGCGCCGGACCCGCCATCGCGCCGATCTGCATCACGCTGGAGTTCCAGCGGATCGCCGACTCCAGTTCATCTCTCGGGGCATACTGCCGCAGCAGAGCCGAGGTGGCGGGGCCGCTGAAGCCGCGCGCAAACGCGGCCACCAGCAGCCAGAGGTAGACCCACTGAGGGTTTGCACGGTTTGCGAACACCAGCGCCAGGGCCACCGAGCACAGCACGACCACCGTCTGGCACGATTGCACAATCCGACGCCGGCCGTACCGATCCGCCGCATGCCCGGCTGGGATGGCAAGCAGCAGCGCGGGGACGAATTGCACCAGCCCCACATAGGCCAGCGCCATCGTATCGTGAGTCTGTCGATACAGCTCCCATCCGACGGCGACGGACGTGAGCTGCGACCCGATCCGCACCAGATTCCGGGCGATGAGGTAGAAAAGCAGGTCGCGGTTTTGCAGCACCCGATACGGCGTCGGGGCCGACTCGGGCTGCTTCAAACGATCACCTCAATCCGACCCTGAACGACTTCAGTCAATCGGTCATCCCTGCTTTGGGGTCGGGGCTCGCGGTCGGCTGCGCGGGTCCGGGGGTGGAACGGCCCTTCTGGACGATGTCCTCGAGTTCCGCCTTCAGAGCGGCCACCACGTCGGGACGCTCCGCCTGGAGGTTGTGCTTCTCGCCGGGGTCGACAGCCAGGTCGAACAACTGCACGGGCGGAAGCGCCGCCACAGAGTCGCGGCCGGGTCGGGGCGCGCTCCAGCCGCCCGAACCGGGACAGAGAGCCAGCTTCCAACGACCCTTGCGGAGTGCAAAGCTGCCGTTGATGGAATGGTGGATCACCCGCCGATCCGACTCATCGTGGGCCCGGCCGGTCAGCGCGGGGAGCATGCTGACACTGTCTTCACCCGCCTGCGGGGGGAGCGGACGCCCTAGCAGCTCTGAGACGGTAGCCATCAGATCCGTGAGGCACGTCAGCCGATCGGTCCGCGCACCGGCACGGATGTGGCCCGGCCAGCGGGCAATGAACGGAATGCGGTGGCCCCCTTCAAAGATGTCGGCTTTATGCCCGCGATACGGACCACTCGGCCGATGCCCTTTCGCGACCAGTTCATCGAACCCTGCGGCGGGTGAGCAACCGTTGTCGCTGGTGACGATCAGGAGCGTGTTGGAGCTCTGGCCGAGGCGGTCCAGCGCATCGGCGATGCGGCCGACTGCGGCATCGGTTTGCATCACGAAGTCGGCGTACGGGCTGAGGCCGCTCTTCCCCTTCCACTCGGGCGTCGGCAGGATCGGCGTGTGGGGCGATGCCAGCGGCAGGTAGAGAAAGAACGGCTTGCCATCCCGCTGCTTCTTTCGATCTTCCAGATACTCCACCGCCGTACGGGTGAGCGTTGGAAGGACGTCCTCGGCCTCGAAGCTCTCGGCCGCCGGTCCCTTACGGATCCACTGCTTCTCCACCGTCGGGACAGCCGTGGCGCGATTGTCGTGCAGGAAGACGTATGGCGGCATGTCGAGCGAAGCGCTGATGCCGAAGTAGCGCTCGAAGCCGAGCTGGGTCGGACCGTTCGCAATCGGGGCAGAGTAATCCACGCGCCATTGATCCGGGTAGTCCCGCGCGAAGCCCCCACCCTTGAGCGGGAAGTCCATCCCCAGATGCCATTTCCCGAAGCAGGCGGTGGCATAGCCCTCGGAGCGCAGGAGTTCGGCAACTGTCAGGCGGTCCCGCTCGATCAACCGGCGCGAGTAGCCGCCGAGTACGCCGCTCTTGAGTCGAGATCGGAAGCAATAGCGTCCCGTCAGAATGCCGTAGCGGGTGGGGGTGCAAACTGCGGATCCGGAGTGTGCGTCGGTGAATCGCAGGCCCTCGGCTGCGATGCGATCCATCTGCGGCGTCGGAATGCGGCTCCCCGGGTTGAAGCAGCGCACATCTCCCCACCCAAGATCATCCGCCAGGATGTAGACGATGTTCGGCCGGCTGCCCGCTGCTGTGGAGGGCGCGGTCCCGCAGGCTGCAGCCCAGGTGAGCGCGCCGACCAGCAGCACGTGGAGCGGGCGGGCAATTCGTTGGAACTTGAAGCTCATCGTCATAGATGACCGCAGGACGGCGGACGCGCGTCTGTTCGAGAACGGCGACGGTTTCCCCTAGATCTCATCCAATTTGAGGCGGCGAACAATCACCGGAGGCTCGTAGGCGGAGAGTCGGGCCAATAGTGCCTCGACATCCGTGTCGTCGAGCAGGAGGGAGCGGTGCTCGTCCCGGAGAAAGCCCTCTTCCACCATGTGATCCACCAACCTCAGCAGCGGGTCGAAGTAGCCCCCCACGTTCAGCAGCCCGCATGGCTTGGGATGGAGCCCAAGCTGCGCCCAGGTGAGCACTTCAAAGAGTTCCTCCAGCGTGCCGTAGCCGCCGGGAAGCGCGATAAAACCATCTGAAAGCGAGGCCATGAGCGCTTTACGCTCATGCATCGTATCCACGACCCGAAGATCCGCGATGCGCGTGTGCCCCACCTCCCACTCCAGGAGGGAGTGTGGAATGACGCCGATCACCTCGCCGTCGTGCGCGAGCGCCGCATCCGCCAACTCCCCCATCACTCCGACCCCGCCGCCGCCGTAGACGAGCCCGATGCCGCGCCGCCCCAGCGTCGAGCCGACGGCTCGGGCCGCGGCGACGTATTCGGGCCGACGTCCTCGCCGCGATCCGCAGAAGACGCAAATGCGCTTAAGGCTCGAGGAACCGGCGGTCGTTTCCATCGGCGGGCCGCTCACCCCGAGGCGCCCTTCCCGTAAATGACCTCCGGATCCACCCCGCGCTCGGCGATTACCTGCAGCCCCGCGGGCTCCCACGCTCGGTAGAAACAGCTCCGATAGCCGTCGTGGCAGGCCACGCCATCCTGGGTAACGCGAATCACGAGGCAGTCCTTGTCGCAGTCCGTTCGGATCTCCACCACATGCTGCAAATGCCCAGAAGTCTCGCCCTTTACCCAGAATTTTTGACGGCTTCGACTCCAGTACGTGACCTTACCGGTCTCCACCGTGCGCTCAACCGCTTCGGGATTCATGTATCCCACCATCAGCACGTCGCCGTTCTCGGCATCTTGAATCACCGCCGGCACCAGGCCGTTGGCGTCGTACTTCAACTCGCTCGACAGCGACATCTCAGTTCAACCTCACCGGGATCCCGCGATCCCGCAAGTGCTCTTTGATCTGACGAATGGACAGTAACTGATAGTGGAGCAGCGATGCGACCAGCGCCGCCTCGGCTCCACCCTCCGTCACACCGTCGTAGATGTGTTCCAGAGTCCCCGCGCCGCCCGAGGCGATCACGGGAATACTCACGGCATCAGCGATGCGTCGGGTCAACGTGAGTTCGTATCCGGCCTGAGTTCCGTCCGCATCCATGCTCGTGAGAAGAATCTCGCCGGCCCCGCGCCGCGCCGCGTCTTCGGCCCAGCGGACCGCATCCACGCCGGTGGGCGTGCGCCCGCCATGTAGGTAGACCTCGTACCAACCACCGGCGCCCGTTGCACCGTCGGGACGCCACTTGGCATCGATGGCCACGACCACGCACTGGCTCCCAAACCGATCCGAGCCTTCCGAGATCAACTCGGGAGTCTGGAAAGCGCTGGTATTGATGAAGATCTTGTCGGCGCCGGTCTTCAGAATTTCACGCATGTCCGCCACCGTGCGGATGCCGCCGCCGACGGTGAACGGTATGAACACCTCTTCCGCCACGCGACGCGCCACTTCCAGCATCAAGGACCGCTTTTCGTGCGACGCAGTGATGTCGAGGAAGACGATCTCGTCGGCCCCCTCAGCGTCGTAGAGCCGGGCCAGGTCAACCGGATCGCCGGCATCGCGAGGGTTCAAGAACCGCACGCACTTGACGACGCGTCCTTCCTTGATATCGAGCGCGGGGATGATGCGTCGGGATACCATCAGCCCTCCGCCTCCGCCGCTCCGCGGAGCTCGCCGATCACCGCCGCCAGATCCACGGCGCCGGTGTAGAGCGCTCGTCCCACGATCACGCCTTCAAGCACAGGGTTCGTCAGCACAGCCAGGGAGCGAATGTGCTCCTCCGAGCCGATGCCACCGGAAGCGATGACCGAAACCCCGGTTTCAGTCGCCAGCCGGTGCGTGCTCTCCAGGCTGGGACCGGTCCCCATCCCATCGGTGGCGATGTCCGTATAGATCACACGCCGGGCTCCGGAATCCGCCAGGCGCCGCACCAGGTCGACGGCCGTCCATTCAGTCGTCTCCCGCCAGCCGGCGACCGCCACGCGGCCGTCTCGCGCGTCCACCCCCAGGATCAGCCGATCTCCGAACTCCTTGAAGAGCGTGGCCGCGAGATCGGGATTACGCGCGGCGGCGGTGCCGAGGATGGCACGACCCACGCCGGCATCCAGCGTTCGTCGCACGGCATCCGCGTCGCGAACCCCACCCCCCATCTGAACCGGGATGGTAAGCGCCTCGCAGATGGCGGCAACGACCGGAAGATTCTCGGCGGAACCGCTGCGGGCGGCGTCGAGATCCACCACATGGAGGCGGGAAGCCCCGGCGGCCTGCCACTTCAGCGCCATCCGAACCGGATCATCGCCGTAGATCGTCTCCCGCTCGTAGTCGCCCTGTGTCAGGCGAACACACCGACCGCCGCGCAGATCGATCGCGGGAATGACCTCAAATCCCATCACGCCACCACTTCCCCTCGCCGAGGCTTCGACGACCCGGACATCACGCGCCCCACCGGGCGAAGTTGTCCAGCATTCTAAGTCCCACCGCTCCGCTCTTCTCCGGGTGGAACTGCGCGGCCAGCAGATTCCCCACCTGCAGCGCAGCACAAAACGCGACGCCGTGACGGCACTCCGCGATCCAGCAGTTGGGATCCGCCGGGGCGCAGTAGTAACTGTGCACAAAGTAGACCTGGCTCTCCGGCTCCACCCCAACCGTCAGCGGCGACTCTCGGGGAAACCGGATCGCGTTCCAACCCATGTGCGGCACCTTGATGGCGCGGTCACCCGCCGGGTCGAATCGCTTCACATCTCCAGGAACGAGCCCCAGGCCCTGATGCTCCCCGAGTTCCTCGCTCCGACTCAGCAGCAGTTGCATCCCCAGGCAAATCCCGAGCAGCGGTCGCCCGGTGTCGGCGAAGCGCAGCACCGACTCGGCCAACGACTCGACATCCCGGGGCCGGCGCAGGCGCTCGATCGCGGCCCCGAAAGCCCCCACGCCGGGCAGGATCAACCGATCCGCACTCTGCATCACGGCCGCATCGGAAGTGACCGTCGCAGTATGCCCCAGCTTATGGAGCGCCTTCTCCACGCTGCGCAGGTTTCCCATTCCATAGTCAACGATCGCGATCATGGGCTCGATCCGGGTTCCATCGGGAGAACCGATCCACCTGGAGTCCAGGCAACAAAAAAGCCGCGGCGCCTTCAACGACACGCCGCGGCCCAAACCTCTCGTCGTCCGGATCAGGGACGCGTGGCTGAGCGCGGCTGCTCCCAATGGTGCAGCGCGTGGCGCCCGTGTCCAACATGCCCCGAAAACTGACGACTCATCGGCGGAATTATGCCCATCGACCCGCCCGACGTCAACGGAACAAACTCTTTTCTGCGGTTGCGTCAGAACGCGGCGAGCCGCGCGTCTGTTCTAAGTGGAAGACGCGGATCCCCGTCCCGGCCAGGTGGCCGCAAGATTGGGGAGGGCCAGGGTTGCCCTCAATCCGGAAGTGCCTCAACAGGCGCGCCGGATTGGGGGCGTTCTTTTTTTCTGGCCTTGAACCATCCCGGCGCCGTCCCCAAGGAACTTACGATGACCGCACCTACCCAGCCCCTCCAGTCCGGCGTGGCGCAGCCCGGCGCTCCCAACCAACTCTGGGATCCGATGCAGTTTACCTCTGTCATGGTGGCGCTCGGCCTTCTGGCATTGATGGCGATCGCCCTGTTTGGAATGCTGTTCACCGCCGTGGTGCTCACTGTTTCACCCAAACTGGGTTGATCCTGCCGGCGCCCGCCAGGCCCAAAACGCGCTGCCGGACGGAGCGAAGCGGCGTTGGGCCCGGCCTGCGGCTTGACCATTGGGGTCCCCTTTGATAAATTCTGGGTAGGTCGTCCCATCCGGGACTCAGACTGCCCCTCTTGAGATGGCGCCTCTCTGTCCTCGGACGAGAGGCGTTGTTCGTTTGTGGCCCCCGTCGCAGGGCCATCTCAAAGTCGCCGTCACAACTTCCGAACGCGACCCGAGGTGTCTTCCATGAAGATGAAAGCGAGTCAGGCCATTCTGGAGCAGTTGAAGCTCCATGGCGTGCAGGTGATGTTCGGCTACCCGGGCGGGGCCGTCATCCCGTTCTACGACGCGATCTACAGCGAAGAAGACATTCGGCACGTCCTCGTTCGACACGAGCAAGACGCCGGCCATATGGCCGAAGGCTATGCGAAGGTCACCGG
>SYKE01000074.1 GCA_005798285.1 Actinomycetota bacterium | reverse complement strand
CGATCAACTCTTGTCGCTTCCGCTGTGAAATCACCACGACGCACCCCTCCAAGTCCGGCCGAGGATGGCAGGATGGATTCAGATTCTACATGCGGTGGTGAATCGACCTCCGAACTGCCCAACTCTTGCATCGCACCCCCAGGAATGGGGCCACCGTCATCGCCAGAACGGTGTTGCCGTTGTTCTGGTTGCGGAAGACGTAGACGTCCAGAATGTCGGCAGCGGGATCTTCGATAATAGTGGGGCCATCCCGATGATCGGCGGTCCGCGCGGGTGTGGCCGGCACCAGGAGCGTTCCGAGGGCGGCGAGCCCTACCAGAGAGAAGAGCTTCCAGCGGTTGTTCATGAGGTGTTCCCAACCTGTTCTTGAGACCGTGCGTGTGCGCCGGTCACAATCGAACGTTTTCACCATAAACATGCCAATGTTTCAAGGAGATTACAATTCCATCTTGAGATTGAATCTGCCGGTTTCGCCACACTCTTCCGGAGACTGGGCCGAAAACTCGGCGCATCCACTCTGGCAGAATGGCCTCCAACGACGGCGGCGGTGTGAACTCGTGCCGTCGTCGGAGAATTCCCCTATGAACCCGATCCATCAGGCCCTGCCGACCGAGTGCATTTTTCAACATTCGATCCACACTCGATTGAGCGAGGACTACGAGCGATTCCGGGAGCAACTGCCGGCACAAGTGGGCGCTTACGTGCTGGATGCCTATGGGCTTAATCTCTCCGCGGTCTATGGCGGCGCTCCAATCCCCCACCCCTTCGGCAAGGCATCGGGCCAGCTTTCTCTGAATTCGGGCCAGGTGCGGCGTGATGTGGAAGGCGGGCTGGCGTTCGTCGTCCTGAAGACCGTGATCGCTGAAGACGAGGCCGGATCCCAGTCGATGGGAGCCTGGGCGATTCCCGAGACGCATATGCGGGTCGATCGGGTGACCGGTTCCCTGGGGGAGCCGGGTTGGTCCATCACATGGAAAGGACGTGGCTGGCACGAGAGTTTTGAGCGCTATCTGGCGCTGTGCCGGGAGGCGTTGTCCCTCGGCTCACAGGGAGCCGAAGGTCCCGTACCCATCGCCGCGTCGGTGAAGTACCATCTGCCCGCCTTCGGCGAGGGCGCCTATCGAGAAGATGAGTATCGGCACACCACCCGAGCGCTAGAGCAGGTGTGGCGCGATGCCGGAGCCGGATCGCTCTTGCTGGAGAAGGACTTCAGTCCAACGCTTGCCGGCGACGATCGCAGCCGGGAACGAACTCAAATCCTGGACTGGCTGGCCCGGGTTCCCGGACTGATCCGTGGTTCTGCGGAGGGACCGGTGCAACTCGGCATCAAGCTGATGAATGCCCGGTTCGACCTTGAGTTTCAGGTCGAACTCTTTCGAGCCTTGCTGGAGACGCCGGGAGCGCGTCCCGACTTCATCGTGTACGCCAATCGCCTCTTCGATCCGGACCTGGAGTATGAAGGCGTGCGGGGCGCGGCCTACGGTGGACCCGATCTGAGCCGCCGCAACCTGGAGGCTCTGGATCTGATGGGGCGGGCCGTGGCGGCGGGCCGGCTCCCGGCGCCGCCGCCCCTCTCGGCGACCGGTGACATCCTGACCGGACGCACCGCCGCGCTGTACGGGCTGCTCGGCGCCTCAAGCTGCCAGATGCACACCGTGTTTCAGTTGACCGACACGGAATTTGCCGCTCGCATGCGAAACAAGAGCGCGGCGGTGCTGCACCATCTGTTGTTCCATCCCACCTCGGGCCTCGTGGCCTGTCTGCTCCATCTGAGCGATCAGTGGGGCCGTCCGGTGCACTGGGCGGATCTACCGGAAGTCGGGCGAGCGCGGATCGCCGATACCGCACCGCAGAACTGAGCTCACACCATGTCACTGGACTCCGTGCCGATTCACTTTCGAGCCTGGGGATCAACGGGTCCCCGGGTCATCCTGCTCCACGCGATCGGGCTGGACCATCACTCATGGGATGCCGTGGGCCCCACATTGGCGAACCACTGCCAGGCCGTTGCGGCCGACCTTCCCGGCCATGGCGAGAGCGGCAAGCCGGCGGGTGCGGATTACTCGCTGCCGTCCATGGCGCGACGCATGATCCAGTTGCTCGATGAACTGGGTTGGGATAACGCGGTGTTTATCGGAAACAGCATCGGCGGAGGAGTCTCTCTCGCGTCGGCGATCCTTGCGCCACGGCGGGTACGGGCGCTTTCGCTGGTGAACAGCATTGCTTTTCGGGACGGCCTGCCCCTGTTAGGCAGAACGGGCTTCCTGCCGATTGCGCCTCTCATCGCCCGCATGAGCCCCGTGCCGCTCACCCGCATTGGCCTGTCGGTCGCGCGGGGGGGCTTCCGAGCGGCTCCGGTGGATCAGGCCGCGCGCGTGAGCGGGGTGCTGCGGCAGCCGGACGGCAATGCAGCGTTCTTCAACGCGCTTCGTCGACTTTACGGGCCAGACCTGGACCGACTCTCCCAGCGTTACCCTGAGATCACCGTTCCCACGCTTGTCATGCACGGGCGAAGCGACCCCCTCATCCGCTTCCCGCACGCCGAACGATTGGTGCGCACGCTGCCGAGCGCGGAACTCGTGCCCGTCTCCGGGTGCGGACACTTCCCACAGGAGGAGCGACCGCCGGTCGTGGCTGAGGCGCTTCTTCACTTCTTGAAAAAGGTAGGGTAATCGAGTGCTGGATGTTTTCACGTTTGGGGAGACGATGATCCGTTTCACGCCGCCGGGTTACTCCCGGCTGGAAGAGGCGGTGCAGCTCGATCTCCGCATCGGCGGAACAGAGTCCAATGTGGCCGTGGCCCTGGCGCGGCTCGGCCTGAGAGTGGGGTGGGCGAGCAAGCTGCCTCGAAATCCACTCGGAGAGCTGGTGGCGCGGCGCATTCGGGGGTTCGATGTCGACGTCTCTGAAACGTGCTGGGTGGAGAGCGGCCGCATTGGTCTTTACTTCATCGAACCGGGAGCGGCGCCGCGCTCGTCGCTGGTGCTCTACGATCGCGCCGGCTCCGCCGCCAGCACCATGCGACCGGACGACTTCGATTGGACGGTGCTGGATCGCGCGGGACACCTGCACGTTACCGGGATCACGGCCGCCCTGGGCGCCGACCCGACGGCAACACTCGCCCGGGCTCTGGCGGAAGCGCGATCGCGAGGTCGCACAGTCTCGCTGGACGTCAACTATCGGGCGCGCCTGTGGTCTGCCGAGGCAGCTCGCGAGACGCTGCTCCCGCTGATCCGCCCGGTAGATCTACTCATCGCGACGCTGGATGACGCGGTCGGCGTGTTCGGGGCGCCGGCCGCGCCGGAAGAGGCGGCTCGGGCGTTGGGGGAACTCACCGACGCTCCGCTGGTGGCGCTGACCCTCGGTGGCGGTGGAGCGCTCCTCTGGGATCGCTCTGAATTCCATCGGGCTGAGCCGTTTCCGGTGCAGGCCATCGACCGTGTCGGAGCGGGAGATGCCTTCGATGCGGGCCTGCTCTGGGGCTACTTGCGAGGGGAGCCGGTGAAGGGGCTGCAATATGGCATGGCCATGGCGGCCCTCAAGCACACCATGCCGGGCGATGAATTCATCTCATCTCTGGCGGAGGTGGAGACGCTCCTTCACGCCGGACACCGCGACATTCAGCGCTGACGGGCCTCGCTGCGACTGCCGCCCGGGAGCGGGATGGCACGAGCCTTCCACCGGGTCGGCAGTCGCAGCCAGCATCGGATCGCACTATTCCACTGGATGGCGATGAGCAGCGCCACCGAGATCGGGTGGGCCATCACCCAGAACCGGGGAAGCCGGAATCGACGTCGAAGCGACGACGCGATGGTGAGAAGCATGGCCGACTGGATCGCCCCGAACAACAGAGGCTCCACCCAACCCATTGCGAGCCCGACGGCGAACTGCAGGTAGGGAAACAGGAACAGCACGAACTCGATGCCGGTAACCAGGATCAGCACGGCCGGAGACTCGAGCGCCTGATAGGCATTCCGGCTGAAGCCGGTCCAGCTTTCGCCGAAGCCCCGGTACATCCTGCAGGCGATCCAGTCCGACAGATCGCACAGCCCCACCTTCAGACCACACACCTTGAACCTGCGGGCCAGGTGAAGCCCGTCATGCAGGGAGTCCGGGCGGTGTGCATGGCCTCCCGCAGCTTCATACGCCGCTCTCCGCACCAGCAAGAATTGTCCGCAGGCAGCCGCAAAGCGAGGGTCCGGACTTTCCCAGACCTGACGAAGCGGCAGCAGCGTGAAGAGCACCCAGAAGATCATAGGAACCGTGAGCGCTTCCCCGATCGACCCGATCTCCTGGTGTGGAACGGTGCTCAACAGGTCGAGATGAAGCGACTCCGCATCCGCAACGGCGATGCGCGCCAGTTGCGGTTGGGTTCGGGTGTCGGCATCCACGAACATCAGCCAATCGGTTTCAACCCCAAGAGCCCCTTGGTGACAGGCATGAGCCTTCCCCGCCCAACCGTCGGGTTTGGCGGGCGGCGTCACAACGGTGAGGCGAGGGAACTTGCACACCAGGCGATCCAGAATCTCACCGGTGCGATCGGTTGAGGCGTCATTCACCACCCGAACAGTGAGCCCCTGGTACTCCTGCGCCATCAGCCCCTCGATGCAGGCTTCGATGTTGGCCTCTTCATTGCGGGCCGGAACGATGACGGTGAGACTGGGACGGGTAGAGGTGGGACCGGTCTCTCGGGGACGCATCCAACGGTCACTCGTGTAGTCACGGATGTTCCGGTTCATGAAGTCCGCCAGTCCGATGAAGACGGCGGTGAGCAGCGTATCGAGAGCCAGCCCGATCAATCAGAACCTCCCGCGCCCGCTGGAAGGCGGATCCTGGCGAGGTGGAGTGACTACGGCACCGTGGGACAAATCAATCTGCTGCCCTCGTGATCGGGCTGCAATTCTTCGGCCGAAGTCGTAAACCGGATGGGTCTCGGCGGCGCCCTGCATCAGCACATGGAAACGGGCGGCATCCCGGCTGCGCCGGGCCACGTCGAGAAGGTCCGCAGTTTCCTCCAGACGCTTCTCAAGGAGCAGCGTCAGTTCCTTGCGGCCGATCTCCAGATCCGGTTTGAGGGATTCGCCGAAGGCGACGAGCGCCTCCGGCTTTCTTTCACTCCAGAACTCGTACTGAAACGCTACCGGCAGAATTCGACAGTCCGGCAGCAGTCGCGCCAGAGCGGCTATGCCGCCATAGAGGCGAATGGGGCGCGCATCGCTCGCCAGCATCGCCCCCTGCGCCGTCAGCCAGAGCGCGCGCTTCTGACCCGCAAGAACGGCGACGCCCCGCTGCAGGAACTTTCTGGCCCCGAGCGCGCTCGCGCGATCCACCCCGATCACGCCGAGATGCCGCATGAACTCGTAGCGACGAAGCTGGCGCTCATCCATGGCGGCGTAGCTGTCCCATTGCAGCACCTCGGAGGAGAGCCACTCTCCGAGCATGAGGTCCCACCAGCTCGAGTGCGTGAGACACACCAGAACCGGACCCTCCAACGGACCCGGCAGCCCCTCGGGCGCCAGCGCTAGAACCCGGTGGAAGTCGCGCTGAAGAGCTCCGCGCACAATTGCGTGGAACCCTCGTGCCAGGAACTGATTCTTGCGGAGCCGGTTCAACGCGTCACGCCGCCGATGAAATCACGGAGGAGCGGGCCGCACCGAGGTCCTCCAGAATGCAGTCGGCGGCTACCTGACCACTCATGAGCACCATCGGTACCCCCGCGCCCGGGTTGACGCTTCCGCCTGCGAAGTAAAGCCCGGGGAACTCCCGGCATCGATTACCCGGCTTGAAGGCGGCAGTGAGCCCTCGCCGCGTGAGGAGCCCGTAGATGCTTCCTCGCTCGCTGGCGTAGAGCTGTTCGATGTCTCGTGGAGTGAGCATGCGAGACACCTGAATGCTTTCCCGGAGTCCTTCCAGGCCCCGTTCCTCCATCCGATCCAAAATCGCCTCCCGGTAGCGCGGGGCAATCTCATCCCAGTTGGCGGTGTCGCGTCGATACGGCGTGTGTACGAGCGCGTAGAGAGAGGTGTGTCCCTCGGGCGCCATGGAGGGATCCGTGAGGGAGGGGGCGGCGAGGTACACGGTCATATCCGGAGCCGGTTCGCCTCGCTCGTAGATGCGATGGAACTCATCGTCCGGATCTCTGCTGAACATGAAGACGTGATGTCGAAGTGACTCCCAGGTGCGGTTGCAGCCCAGGTAGAGCACGACGCCTGAACAGGCCGGCTCCAATCGCTTTCTCTCCTTGCGGAGGAATTGCGCCGCCCTCGGGTGCTGAATCAGGTCTCGATAGGTGCGGATCACATCACGGTTCGAAACGACGGCGCGGGCGGGAAGCGTCTCGCCGCCTTCCAGCACCACCCCCGAGACCCGGCCCCCTTCGATGCCGATCCGCTCGACGCCTTGCCCCAGCCGTAGATCCACTCCAAGCTCAACGGCAAGCCGGTGGAGCGCTCGAGCGATGGCGCCGGTTCCACCCATGGGATACCACACCCCGAGTTCGATCTGAGCCCATGCGATGAGCGTAAGGATTGCCGGCGCCATAAACGGGGAAGATCCCACGTACTGCGTGAAGTGATCGAAGAGTTGAACCAATCTAGGATCAGTGAAGTGACGCCGAACGGCGCTATGGAAGGAGGTGAACGGGTGAATGCGCGATCCCATTCGCAGGCCGTCCAGACTGCCGACCCGATACTCCTTGAAGACATCGGAGATGCCCCCCCACGACCGCCAGAAGAAGAACTCATCGGAGATGTCAAACATCTCACGGCTGTAGCGGAGGAACGCTTCATACTGACGGGCGTCGGAGGGGGAGAGGCGTTCGATCTCTGCGCGCATCTTTTGAGGGTCTTGCCACAGATCGAGCACGGCTCCGTCGGCGTAGCTGCAGCGCCACTGAGGGTCGAGCCGCCGCAGGTCGAGGTAGTGCGACATCCGGCGGCCGGCGGACTCAAAGAGCCGTTCGAGCACTCCGGGCATGGTGATGATGGTGGGCCCCATGTCGAAGCGATAGCCGCTTTGCTCCCACACATTCATCTTGCCGCCCACGTGATGGTTCGCATCCACGAGCGTCACCGGCACGCCGGCGGCTGCCAGACGCACGGCCGCCGCCGTTCCCGCCAGGCCCGCCCCAACAACGATCACCCGATCGCCCGCCGCCCGATCCGTACTTCCTCGGCTGCTCATCGCTCCACTCCCCTTACCGCCTGGCCCGTTCGGCCCGTCACGTCACAGTGGTCCGTTCCTGCGGCGCCCCAGCGGCCCGCGAGTGCCCGGAGGATCCGGAGCACGGTCGCGTCGGGTGCTCGCAGGTGCAGATCCCAGTTCGGTCGGCCGCCGCTCATCGAAATCACCCGGGGCCGCGCCAGAGAGCGCAGACCCTCTTCACCGCCGACCACCCCGTAACCGCTTCGCCCCACGCCGCCGAACGGAGCACGGGGATCCGCCACCGGAAAGATCAATTCATTCACCATGCCGATGCCGCCGGGCAGGCTCCGAACCAGCTCGAGGCCCCGGCGGCGACTGCGGGTCCAGACTGACGCCGTCAGACCACCCCCAAACCTGTGCACCCGTCGACAGGCATCTTCGACGCCGGCGAACCGGCCAATCGTGAGAATCGGTGCAAAGACGTCTTCGGTGAACACCTGCATCTCGTTGCTGCAGCCGGTGAGAAGCGTCGGCTGGAAGTACAGCCCTGTGCCCGGCAGGCGGCGCCCGCCCACCCGCACGCGGGCTCCCATTGCCGCGGAACGTTCGACGATGCCGGTGGCTCGGTCGACCGCAGCAGCCGTTCGCAGCGGCCCGACTTCCGTTCCCGGGAGGCGCGGATCGCCGAGGCGCAGCTCTCGCACTCGGTGTTCCACCAACGACTCGAATCGCTCGGCAACGGCCTCAGCCACGAGGATCCGTCGGGGCGCCATGCACGTTTGGCCCGAGGCCAGCATTCGGGCCCAGACCGCCGACCGGGCTGCCCGATCGAGATCCGCGTCTTCGAGCACCAACATCGGATCGCTGCCCGAGAGTTCTGCGACGGCGGGACTCGGATGGGCGGCGAGTCTCGCAAGCACCTCTCGGCCCATCTCGGGTCCACCGGTGAGCAGATAGAAGTCGCATCCGGCGTCGGCCACCGCACGCCCCGCCCCGGGCCCACCGACAACCATCCGAACCCGCTCTCCCAGGCCCGCTTCTTGCAGCAACTCCAGAATGAGGTGCGAGGTCGCAAGCGCCAGTTCCGAGGGCTTCCAGAGCACCGAATTACCCGCCAGGAGCGCGGCGGCGATGCTGGGAAGCGTCAGGAACAGCGGGTAGTTCCAGGGCGAGAGCATCCCCACAACCCCGTGGGGTTGCCACTCCCGCCGGCGGCCCCAGCCGATGCGACGGGGGGAGAGGATCCTCGGCCCCTGCCGCGACAGCCATCCGAGGGCACGGCGAGTGGGAAGGATCTCCGACGCAAAGGCCTGCACGATCGGCTTGCCGCTCTCTCGCACGAGCATGTCGGCCACCTCGTCCGCACGTCTCGCCAGCACACGATCCAGGGCAACACCATGAGCCGCGCGTGACCGAGTCGACGAGGAGCAACCGCGGTCGACCTTGCTCCTGAGATCGGACTCCCATCGCTGGACTTCGTGCTCCGGGGTCTCTGAGTAGACACCGAGGAGCGAGCCATCTATAGGACTGCGCGACTCCAGACCGGGCTCATCCGGGTGGAGTGCGCCCGATCCGGCGGTCGGCGCCAGACGAGGGATCCCAGAAGCGACCACGCGACTTCCTACCCTCCGACTCCGCCGTGGACGGACTGACGGTTCTCCGACACGGTTTGGGGCGCGGAATGGGGTGCGGTCCAGCCGCGCCGGCGCTTGCGGACCGCCGCGTCCGCCACCACGGTATCGGCCACCAGGCGGGCCGAAGTCAGCACAATCGGGACCCCGCCACCCGGATGAGTGCTCGCGCCGACGAGGTAGAGGCCGGGAATGTCCTCCGACCGGTTGTGGGGACGAAAGTAGGCGCTCTGCATGAAGCTGCAGGCCAGGCCGAAGGCCGATCCCCGGAAGAGCCCGAACTTTTCCTGGAAAGTCTCCGGGTTCCAGGAGCGCTCGAAGACAATGTCGTCTCGAATGCCGTGCCATCCTGCCGTCTCCAGGGCATCCAGGCACCGCTCCCTGAACACGGGCGCTTCGGTGGACCAATCCACACTCGGATTGAGGTGCGGCACGGGCGCCAGCACATAGAGCACGTGCCGGCCTTCCGGGGCGAGTGTGGGATCGGTGCGGGAGGGCACACAGGCGTATACGGCGGGCTTTTGCGGCAGCCGGCCCTGCCGGAACATGTCGTCCAGGGTACCGGCATAGTCAGCGGGCAGCGCCACGGTGTGGTGCCCCCAATCGTCCGGAACCCGTTTCACTCCCAGATAGAGGAGGTAACCGGAGCACCCGCTCTGCTTTGCGGCGATTCGGGAATCGGAGTTTACCCGACGGCGCTGTTTGCCGAGCAGGCGGGTGTACGTCGTCTGCACATCACAGTTCGACACCACGACATCGGCGTGCTCCACTCGCCCGTCACCCAGCACGACTCCGTCGGCCCGACCGCCGTTGACCCGGATCTCCCGAACGTCGCTCCCGCACTCGATGCGGCCGCCGAGTTCCTGAAACAGCCGTGTGAGCGCCTGGGCGACGGCATACATGCCGCCTTCCGGAAACCACACTCCGAACTCCATCTCTATGAGCGGGAGAAACCCGTACATCGAGGGGCACTGATAGGGACTGGTGCCGAGATAGAGAGTCTGGAAGGTGAGGGCCTGACGAAGCCGCTCATCCCGGACGTAACCGGAGATGTAGTTCCAGACGCTGTGGATCGGCATGGCCTGAGCAAAACCGGTGAGCGAGGTGGGGTGGAGCAGGTCTCCCAGCGTGTTGAATGGGCGCTCGATGAACTTGTGCCGTGCCAGCTTGTAGCGTCGGCGCATGTCCTCCAGCAGCTCCGGCAAGCGCCGCGCATCCTCGGCATTGAATGCCTCAAAGTGCCGGGCCGCATCCTCGGGCCGGCCCATCGGGAGTCGGGAGCCATCGCCGAAGCGGATTTCGTAGCTTGGATCCAGGCGGCGAATCTTGAGGTAGTCCTCCATCCGTCGACCGCAGTCGGTAAAGAGCCGTTCGATCACCTCCGGCATCATCAGAAGCGTGGGGCCGGTATCGATCTGATAGCCCTCCTCCGAGATCCGGTGCATCCTTCCGCCCGGAATCGGATTGCGCTCGTGCAGCGTGACGCTCCAACCCTGGCGGAGCAAGTGAATTCCGGCGCCCAGACCCCCTAAACCGCCCCCAACAATGACCGCGCGTCCCACGCCCGTCTCCTCGTCGCCAGCCTCTTGCGACGAAATATATTACACAAGTGTGTTGTATTCCGTGACACACGACTCAAACATCGCTTCAGGGAGCGGAAGAGTAGTCACCATGTCCACCCGCCGCCAAACTCGGCAGGATGGGACCCGTAACGACTCGAACAGGGCGCGGGAGATCATCTGTGAACTTCGAGATCGCGCTCCGTCGGCTCACTTCGAAAGACCTCTCGGAAGCCCAGACCGCATTTGATTGGCTGCAGGAACACAGCCGAGAGCGGGCGGGCCGAACACTGCGCCGCGACGTGACGAATTCGCACGAGCGTGAAGATGTGCTGCAGGAAGCATTTGTGCGCTGCTGGCTCAACCGAAGCGGTTTCGCGCCCCGTGGGGAGGCCGCCTGGTTCGGCTATCTCAACCTGCTCGGCCGCAGAATCTGGCTCGACCGAATTCGAGGCGCACAGCGGGAGCGCCTTTCTGTGAATTCCGAAGGTGACGACGGGTCCCAGGAGTGGGAGGTTCCCGACACCGAGCGAACCACCGTGGAGCAAGTGCTCGAGGCGCTGGAGGCGGAACGCCTCGACGCGCTGGCCGATGTCGTTTTGCTAAGGATGCCGAGGGAACTGAGCCCGGAACAGGTGAACCGTCGGCTCCTCGCGGCACAGCTCTATTACCTGGACCGCGTGCCGCTGGAGGAGATCCCGGCATGTCTCACGTGTCCCCCAGTGGGGGAAAGCCCGCTGACGGATGACACCATGCAGGAGTGGCTGCTGGATCCGCCCATCTTGCTGAAGCTCTTTTACACCGAACTATATCGAGACGGTAGGAGCCTCGCTGCGGAGATACTGGGTCTGGGCGGAGAGGTATCGAGCGCTGCTCTTACAGACCTGGAGCGAAACATCTGTTCGACCGGCCCAATCTCAGGGTGGTCCGCGGACGAGATTCGCTTCGTGCTCTGGCGATACCGATGGGGGCTTTCGGTGCACGAGATTCAACTCCGCAAAGATTGCAATCTTTCAGCGCCGGAAATCGAGGCCCTGGGTGTCAGATGCGCGGCTCGAGTTCCGTTTGAATCAGTGATGGGCATCTTGTTGGAGCGGTTCGGCCGGCAGCGGAAACGGGTGCGGGAAACGATCCGACTTGCGCTGGAAGAGGCTGACCTGTGGCAGCGGCTGGCCTTCACGTACTCCTATCGAGACCACGGCGATTTGATTGTCGCTCCGGACAGATTCCATTCGGAAGTATGCTGAAAATGTCGTTTAGCTCTGACTGAGGTCGAAGTTGGGTAGACGTGGAAGAGTCTCCTGAAAACTTCACTCCACAGGAGCACCTCCAT
>SYKE01000073.1 GCA_005798285.1 Actinomycetota bacterium | reverse complement strand
TTTCTTCGGGGGAGCGGTCCCACCACCACCTGGACGTTTCGGATGAGGGATACGAGTCCGGCATCGCTCGATGCCGCGCTCGATCCGCTGATTTCGGCGATGCTGGCAAAGTGCGGACCCGGGCACGACCTCCCGAGTCCCGGTTCCGGTGGGGCCGACGGGCGCTCGCTCCCGAGGGCCGGTGACCCGGAGAAGCGGTGAGCGCCATCGGCCAAGGAAGCGCCGGGACCTGAGGGGAACGCTGGGACGGATGTGACGTCGCGGGATGGCGGTTGTTCTCCGGGCGTCGAGAGAGGAGTTTAGGGTCGATGACTGCACAGCCCGGTGAACCGACCGGAGGACGCCCCCCGATCGTGCTCGCGCTCTCGCTCCTGGTGGTGGGTCTGGTGCTCGGCGCCGCGCTGGGGTTGGTTGCGGGGGTGAACTCCTCCGGCTCGGAGATGAAACGCCGCGTTGAGGAGATGCAGGCGGAGCGGGACGATCTCACGATGCAGCTCGGCGATCTGCGACGGGAGCGCGATGAACTGTTGGAGAAGCAGAAGAGCGTCGACCGGAAGCGCCAGGAAGATGCTCGAAAGCAGGATCTTGTGGGACCGTTCTCGCTGCTGGAGCAGGAGCGAGACCGCCTGCAGCAGCGGGTGAGCGACCTCGAAGCGGTGGTGAAGCAGCAGGATGACGAACTCAACACGCTCCGCTACCGCACCGGCTCCGGCACGGCTCCGCTTTCCGAACCACCTCCGATCAGTCCGCCGCCCGTGTTTCCGACCAACCCGTAGCGTGTCCCCCTCGTGACGCTCTACGATCTGTTCCTGCGCGCTGCGGAGCGGCACGCGGCGGAGCCCGCGATCGTCGTTCCGGGGAACGGTCTGCGGAAGGTTCTGACCTATACGGAGCTCCGGGCGCACGCCGAGTGCCTGGCGGCGCGCCTTCCGCTCGAACCCGCGGAAGAGCGCCTCGTCGCGATCCTGCTTCCCCGCACTGACGAACGGCTGTACGTCGCTCAGCTTGCGGTGTGGGCCCGGGGCGGCGCCGTGCTCTGCCTCGATCCGCGCTTTCCGGATCGTCAACTCGCAGAAATGCTGCGGGATGCTGCCCCGGCTGCGTGGATCACCGACAGCGATGGCCTCGCGCGTGCCGGCTCCTCCGAACTTCAGCCGGTCATCGATGGACTGCCGCTCATCCGGCTCGACGGCGCCGAGCCACCGCCCGTACGTGACGGCTCGGGCCACCTGTCTCCGTGGCAGGGACCCGCCGACCGGCTCGCCTATGTCATCTACACGTCGGGCACGACGGGTCCGCCGAAGGGGGTTGCCGTCGAGCATCGGTCGGTGGTCCGGCTGATCGAGTCGGATCTCGTGGAGTTCGGTCTGGGACCCGGCGATCGGGTGGCGCAGAACTCCTCGGCTGCGTACGATTCGGCGGTGGAAGAGACCTGGCTCGCGCTCTCGAGCGGCGCCGCGCTGGTGGTGATGGACGACGACACGGTTCGCCTGGGTCCGGATGTCGCGGCATGGCTGCGCCGCGAGCGGATCACCGTCTTTTGTCCGCCGCCCACCCTCCTCCGCGCCGCCTCGTGTGCCCGGCCGGACCTGGAGCTTCCGGAGCTTCGACTCCTTTATGTCGGCGGTGAGCCGCTCCCACCGGACATCGCGAACGCCTGGGCCCCGGGGCGGCGGTTGGAGAACGGATACGGTCCCACGGAGTGCACCGTTACGGCGCTTCGGGCGACGATCCGGGCCGGAGAGCCGATCCACATCGGGTGGCCGGTCCCGGGCTGCCGGGCCTGGATCCTGGACGATGCTCTGCAGCCCGTGCCCGACGGCGAGGCCGGAGAGCTCTGCCTCGGGGGAGACGGCCTGGCGCGAGGCTACCTGCACGCGCCGGAGCTCACCGCCACCCGTTTCCCCACGCACCCGGAGTTCGGTCGCATCTACCGAACCGGCGATCTCGCCCGCCTACGGCGGGATGGCGCCGTGGAGCATCTCGGCCGCATCGACCACCAGGTCAAGCTCCGCGGCTACCGCATCGAGTTGGAAGCGGTGGAAGCGGCGCTCACAGCCTGCACCGGTGTGTTGGAAGCGGCCTGCCGCATCCAGTCCGAAGCCGGGCGAGATCTGCTCGCCGCCTACATCCGGCCCCGCGAGCCGGACCAGCCGCTCTCGTTCGATCAGATCGCCGCCGAACTCGCCGAGAGCTTGCCCTCCTACATGATTCCCACTCGCTGGGCGCAGCTCGCGGAGCTGCCCCGATCCATCGGCGGCAAGATCGATCGGAAGTCGCTGCCCCACGCGCCCGCACTCCTCTTACTTGAAGAGCCGAATCCGCACGCCGAGTCGGAGTCGAAGGTGGGTCACCGGCTGTCGAGCACGCTCACGGGGGTACTGGCGCTCTCTGGACCCGCCGGAACTCGCCGGGATCTCTTCCTGGAGCTCGGCATGGACAGCCTTGCGGTGGCCCGTTGGATCTCCGCACTGCGCGAACATGCTGAGACGGCGCATCTCACCGTGCGCGACGTCTACACAGCGCGAACACTCGAAGCGCTGGAGCGGCTCGCTCTGGAGCGGATCCCCGCGACCCGCCCCACCCCCGCGCGCAGCCCGGCGGCGAATTCCCCGCATCGACGCCGAAGCAGCACGGGCTGTGGCGCCGCGCAAACTGTGGTCTTTCTGGCGGCCGCGTGGCTGGTGGGCGGCGGCGTCGGTCGATGGATGGATGACGCGCTCACCTGGGTTCGCATCTTCAGCACCGGCGATCAGGTCTGGCTCCTTCCGCTGGGCGCCGCCTGCTTGGAGGCGGCGCTGCTGGCGCCCACCGCGATTCTGGCCGTCGGCCTGAAGGGGCTGCTGATCGGTCGCGTTCGGCCGGGTCCGGTGGCCGTCTGGAGCGGGCGCTATTTCCGACACTGGCTGGTTGGAGGAGCGGCAAGGCTCATTCCCTGGCGCTGGACCCAGGGGACGGAAGTCCAGAGCCTCCTGCTGCGCGGGCTCGGCGCTCGGGTGGGGCGAGGCGTGTACCTCCATCGCGGGGTGGATGTTTCCGGTGGGGGATGGGATCTCCTTACCCTCCGCGACGGAGCCGTTGCCGCGCGGGAGGCATCCCTTCGCACGGCGGAGCTGGATGCCGAGGGGCTCCGCTTCGGCGAAATTGAGATCGGCCCGTTCGCCGTCGCGGAGACTCGATCGGGCCTCTCGCCCGGGGCCGGCATGGGCGCCGGATCTCGCCTGAGCGCTCATTCCCGGCTTCCCGAAGGCGTCCGGGTGCCCGAGGGGGACTCGTGGGACGGAAGTCCCGCCGGGCCGCCGCCGGGTGAAGGTCCGCCCCGACCCACCGAACCGGCTCCGGCGCTGCCGGGCCCGATACGACGCTGGGCCTTCACCGTCGCCCTGCTGACGTCGCGCCTCTTCATTACATGTGCGAAGGCTCTTGTGTTGACGGGTCCCAGCCTCTCGCTCGGCAAACTCCGAGCCGACTGGAGCCTGCCTGCGCTCCTCGATCTGTACCGGCCGGGCAGCGACCCGGCGACCGTGGCGGCCCTCTGCACGGCGGTGACTGCGGGAGTGATCGGCGGCGCCCTCTTCGACGCGCTGGTGGTTCGCGTGCTGGGCCGCACCCCCGAAGGCGACGCGTCACGGTGGAGCGGCCGCTTCCTGTGCTGGCTGCTCAAAACCGAGCGGGTCGACGCCGCCTCCAGCGGACTGAGCGGGACGCTCCTCTGGCCGATGTGGCTTCGCCTGGCCGGCGCGCGGATCGGGCGCGACTGCGAGATCAGCACGATCCTCGACGTCTCGCCCGACCTGCTTGAAGTCGGCTCCGGCTCTTTCTTCGCGGACGGCATTTACCTGGCCGTCCCGGAATTTCGAGGAGCGACGGTCCGGTTCCGGCGCACCCGGATCGGAGACGGCGTCTTCCTCGGCAACCATGCGGTGATCCCCGGCGGATCCATCCTGCCGGATGACGTCCTCATCGGGATTTCGACGGTGGCGCCGCCTGTCGGAGTGAAGCCCGGCACAAGCTGGTTCGGTCATCCGCCGTTTCGGATCACCCGTCCACCTGCCACGGCCGACCGCGCACTCACCCACGAGCCATCTCCCATCCGCGTTCTCAACCGATGGCTCTGGGAACTGGCCCGCTTCGCGCTGCCCTGGCCGGTGATCCTCACGGCGGTCGGCGGAGCCGGAGTCCTGGAGCGGCTCTGGCTGCTGGAACCCGTCGTCGTCGGACCGATCTCCGCGCTCGCCCTGCCCGCCCTGGCAGGGGTGACCGGTTCCATCGCGCTGAAGTGGCTGCTGCTCGGACGCGTTCGGCCCGGAACCCACCCGCTCTGGTCATGCTGGTGCAGTCGATGGGACTTCCTCTACGTCGCGTGGGGCTCCTACGCCGCCGGCCCGCTGTCGCTCCTCGAGGGCACGCCGATGCTGCTCGGGCCCCTTCGGATCCTCGGTATGCGCATCGGCCGCGGCGTCCTCCTCGGTCCAGGCTTCGCTCAGGTGGTTGATCCCGACATGCTCAGCTTTGAGGCCGGCTCCGTGGTCTCCGGCCTGCTCCAGGCTCACACCTTCGAAGACCGGATCCTGAAGCTCCAGCCGGTCACCCTCGGCCGAGACTCCCACGTCGCCGCCGGAGCCGTCCTGCTGGCCGGCGCCGATATCGGCGCCGAATGCCGTGTCCTCCCGCACACCGTGGTCCTGAAAGACGAACGCCTCTCTCCCGGCCGCACCTACCACGGCTCTCCCGCCCACGAAGCCACCGAATAGCCATCCCGTACCGCTGCCCGCGCCACCCACCGAGTCACTGTCCGAAACCGGCGCCCATCGCCGCGCCGAATTCAGACCGTAGTGAGTACTCCCACTCGGGCGCCGGGGGGATCGAAGATGGGATCACTCGGAACACCCTCTCGGATGGGCTCCATCCCCCTGTGGGGACGACTCAGGGCCTGACTCTCGGACGAGAGAGGCCGGAACGCACGATTCTCGAGCCGATTCCGATCTGTTTTCCGATTGAGTCGGATTTCAACATTCCTGAAACAGCTTCAAAAAAATTCATGATCCAATGATCCGGATGCATTTAGGGACAAGAACTGGTATAGTTAACTCGTTGAGATGCGAAATTAACAAGAAGATACACCAGACCATGAAACTCTCACGCTTTCTGCCTTTTCTGATGGCAGCAACGCTTGTGCCCTTCTGCTTGTCGGGCGCGGCTGCGGCCGCTCCGGTCACCATCGCTGTTTTGCCGGTAGCTGTGGTCAATGGCGATCAGGACAACGGTCCTCCGGTCTCGGCCGCCATTGAAGCGGTTCTGCGGGAGGCCGGTCATCGACTGACCGACAGCGACTCGGTGGCCAATGTGCTCGGCGCAACCCGAGAGAACCTCGCCACGCCGCGCACCCTGATCCAGCTCACCCGGATGGGGCGGAAGCTCGGAGCGAAGTACATCATCTACACGCGGCTGCTGACCGTCGGTAGGCCCTTCTCGGCGACACGAGACTCGGATCGTTCCGCGGTGATGCTGGTCAACATCGTGGACGTGGCTTCCGGCCGCATCAAGCAGACCTACCAGTCCGCTGGAGATTTCACCGATCGGGATCAACTGCAAGATTCGATGGTGCCGGATCGGGCCGTGCAGTCCATCGTCCATCGCCTGCTCGAGCCGTTTTTGGAGATGTTGAGGTAGGTTTCCTCAACAGGTCCCCTCGTGGCGAGTGGGGAGTGATCTCCACCTGGCCCCGCGGCGCCGGGTTCCCCCCGACCCGGCTGCCGAAGTCCCGGGCGCCCGAACAGGCGCCGAGTTGGAGCGCCGATCCGGGATCGCCGGGGGATGTCGGGTCTGTGTGAGATCTCCTCTCCGATCGAGAACCGTCTCTGACGAGGGCGCGCATCAGCTCCTGAACGACGCGTCCAAGTAAAGCCGGTGAGTACCGTCCAGTCGCCCGACGGATGGGCCGCATCTCAGCCTCGCCGGGCTCCTTCGGGAGCCCGGCGATTTTTTCATGCGGGCTCCCCCAGCACTCGCCGGATGCGCTCGCAGGCGAGAAGAATCTCATCGTCGGTGAGCTCGATGGCATCGAGGTGCATGTAGCCCTCCTCGGAGTGATGGGCGCGCATCACGA
>SYKE01000072.1 GCA_005798285.1 Actinomycetota bacterium | reverse complement strand
TCGTGATGCACCGTCTGGAAGTGCCAGCGGCGCTTGCCGGTGGCGGCATCCAGCGCCAGCACGCAGTTCGCGAACAGGTTCTTACCGAGGCGCTTCCCGCCGTAGAAGTCTCCCGTCGCCGAACCGGTGGCCGCGAAGAGGATGCCCCTCTTCGCGTCGAGCGTGAAGCCGTTCCATGGGCCGGCGCCGCCGCTCAGCTCCCGGCCGCCGTTCTCCCAGGTCTCGCTGCCGAACTCCCCCTTCTTCGGGATGACGTGGAACCGCCACGCCGGCTTCCCGGTGGGGATGTGAAAGGCGAGGATGTCGCCGGGCGACGCGCCGTAGTTCTCGCCGGTGGCCGGACCGAGGAAGACGAGGTCGCGATAGACCATCGGCGGCGCGGAGAAACCGAGGTACTCCTCCGGTCCCCGGTCCGTCATCAGTGGTCGGATCTCCACTCCTCGATCGCCATAGGCCGGGTCGAGCTCGCCGGTGCGGGCGTCGACTGAGACCAGGCGGCCGTCGGGAGTGCCCAGAAGGATCCGCCGCTTTCCGCCGGATTTGCCGTCGCTCCAGTACGCCACGCCCCGGTTCGCCATCCGGTGGCCGCTCCGCTTGGGGTCCACATGGCTGGAAAAGCGCCAGCGCTGTTTCCCGGTGGCCGGATCGAGCGCCACGATGTCCGCCTGAACTGTCGTGAGGTACATGGTTCCGTCGATCACCAGCGGCGTGCACTGGATCGGCCGCTCGCCATCCTGGTCGGCGGTGTGAAACGTCCACGCGGGCTTCAATCGAGCCACGTTGTCGCGATGGATCTGCCGCAGCGGCGAAAAGCGCCCTGCGCCCGAGTCCCGTCCAAAGTACGGCCAGTCGCCGTCCGGCGCCGCCATGCAAACGCCGGCCGCCATGGCCGACACGATCCCGATCTCAACCCAACGCTTCATGCCGAGTTCCGCTCTGAAGATCAACACCGCTCCGCGGAGCTCAGTTCGTCCCGAGGCCGGCAATTCCTCGCGCCAGGAATCCAGCGAAACGAGACTCTGCCCTCGTGCTGCGACGTCCCAGCGACGTGAGCTCCCTCGGGAACGACTACTGGGCGTCGCCGAGGTCGTAGGCGTGCGTGGCTTTGAGGTGCATTCGGTAGCTGCCGATGTTGTTTTGCCAGTGCGGGTTGTCATTGATGACGATGTGGAGGCGTCCCGCGGACGGCGCCGGCTTGTCGAACCGGCTGCCCATCAGGAAGCGCTCTCCGGTCGGTCCGACGCGGCCGAGGATGGCGCCCCAGCGGAACCCCTCCTGCAGACGGCGCTTGCCGGGAAGGGGATCGACGATGCCGTCCGGATCGGAGCTCCAACCGTCTTCATTGAAGTCGAGCCGCACAAACCCTTCCGCTTCGGAGGTAATCCGGCTGGTGGGGGAGAGCTCCAACCCGGTGTCGAGGAACGAGACGTAGGTACAGTGATAGAGCGAGTGCAGCTCCAGATCCCGCTCGACGGCGGACTGCACCGGCGCCAGGGTGCGGATGCGGTCACCGGGGATGGTCTCCTGCCTCCCGTCGTGCTCCAGGCGAAGTTCAGTCAGGGAGAGCTTTCCACGAACGGCCTTCGATCCGGCCAGCCGGATGAGATCCAGCGACCGGTCCCGGTGATCCGCGTAGCCGGGAACGAGACGCGAGAAGAGCCGGTAGAGCGGCTTCGGTTCGCGGGCGTCGATATCCTTGTAGGCGCTGAGAAGCGGCGTGAGGACCGGCAGGCCGATGGCGACCAGGTTGGCCAGAGCCGCTTCCGAGGCGGCGGCATCTTTCCCACCCACCAGCGGTAGGTCTCGGCTGATCCGGGCGGCTTCCGACTCGGATGTGGGAGCGCCCGAATGGAACGACCGGACATCACGCAGTCGAATCTGCAACTGCGACTCGCCCCGACGAACCTGCAGCGAGGTCAGATCGCTGCTGCCGTACACCACCTGCCCATCGGTCAGCAACACGCGGAGCGTGGTTGAGGCTGAGCGCGCCGCGGAACAAGCGCCCAAAGCCGCCAAGGAACCCATCACGAAGTTGCGACGCTGCATCTTTCCTCTCCCTGCGAGCCCGCCGACGGCCGCGCCGTCTGACTTAAGAAACGCGGCGAGGCGATCGCTGCGGGTGAATCTGGATCTCGCCGGGGCAGGCGTTCTCGGATGAAGTGACCACGTACCGCACCGCGGCGGCAATATCCTGCGGCTGAATGACCCCCGCCGCATCGATCCCGCTGCCGGACATCATCTCGGTGTTGGTCCAACCGGGACAGATGGCTGACACCTTCACGCCCTGATCTCGCACTTCGTCGAAGAGACAGCCCGCGAATCCCATCAATCCGTGCTTCGAGGCACAGTAGGCGCTCATCCCGCCCGCGGTGAAGCGGCCGGCGAGGGATGAAATGAAGATCACACAACCCCTGCCGCCCTTGATCAGGTGAGGGAGAGCCCGATTCGTGGCTCGCATGGCCGCGTTCAGGTTGACGCTGAGCATCCGGTCCCAGCCATCGGGATCCGCGTCCAGCGCCGTGCCCGGCTCGAACACACCCGCGTTGTTGACGAGGATGTCGAGGCCCCCCAACTCTGAGACACAGCGTTCAATGGCCGCTTCCAGCGACGCCGCTTCGAGCAGATCCGCTGGGATCACGCTCACCCGAACTCCGTAAGCCCGACAGGCGTCGGCGGTGTCCTCGAGTCCCGAAGTCGTGCGGGCAACCAGCGCCACATCGCATCCGCAGGCTGCCAGATCCAGAGCAATTGCCTTGCCGATACCCCGGCTTGCGCCGGTCACGAACGCCACACTCCCTCGTACCTCACGACTCATCGTTTGCATCCTCGTGTCCGCACAGACGACGTCGTCGAAATCTCACGAGTCGGCGCCGGCAGCGGTTGTCTGAACTGAGGTAAAGCATAGCCCAACTCCGAAGCGTGATGGGGTTCGTTCACCTCGGAGTTGGGCCGTTCCACCGACACCGGCCGTTGCGGTCGCTCAGCGGCGCACGTCTTCGGGAAGGCGATGGCCCTCGGGGGTGGGGTTGCCCAGGTTCGCGGCGACCGCCCTTCCGATGGCCTCCAGGTAAGGCGTGTCCTTGGTGGACGGGCCGATCCACGAGACTCTCATCCCCGGCTTCAGCCGGTAAACACGCGGGCAGGGATGGCCCTTGTATTGGGTCATGATGGGTCCCTCCTTCTTCTCGTAGAGAATGGTCTGCCTCAGGACCGTATCCCGGATCCAGGCATCATTCCCTTCCTTGGGCATGGTGGCGACGCTCACAACAGTTGGAGCGTTCTCATGAATGCGGGAGACGAGTTGTCCCATGTAGGTCTGCAAATCGCGACAGTTGTTGCAGCCGCAGATGAAGCAGAGCACGGTGTCGTTCTTTGCCAGGTCGGAGAGGCGGTGTGGTTGACCCTTGGCGTCGGGGAGCGTGAAGTCGGGTGCTTGATCGCCCACACGGAAATCCGGCAAGAAATTTGTTCCAGCGGGGATCGTGCGTGGCGTAACGGCGCGTGGCGGCGGTACGTAATCCGGGTCGGTGGCCAGCCAGCCGGAAACATCGATCAGCACCACGGCTAGGATGACTCCACAGCCGAGGAGCAGCCATCGAGACGCGTCCCATCGACTCTTCATGTTGAACAACCCGATCCCGCGCCGCACCGTCGATTGGGGAACCGGCAATGCGGGCAACCCACGAATTAACAGGTGGTTCTCCACGCCCGGTTCGGCCTTCTCCCCGAGAAGGAGAGGAAGCGCATCCCGCGAACGGAGATCCTGAGAGATGATACGAACTTGCGGGCTTCCGAAGTTCGACCGAAGTTTGTCATGAAGCGAACCCCACGGGAAGGGAGTCGTCGGAGGATGACGTTTTGACCGGACGGCTGCGCGCCCTGGTGTTGGCGCTCTTCCTCACTGTGGCGGCGGGTGTCGCCCGGCTTCTGCTGACCCCGAAGCTGGGCGCCGGCGCTTCCGAGCACGCTGCAGCGGTGCAACTGCTGGATCGCCGCGACACGGTCGGGGCAGCCGAGCGCCTGAGAAAGGCAATTGCTCTGGAGCCCTTCAACGGCGACTACTACGCCGAGTTGGGAGAGTTGCATCTGGGGCAGAGCCGCTTCGATCTCGCTGCCGACGAACTTCAGATGGCGGCGTTTCTCGCGCCAAATCGTCCACATGTCCGGTGCCGACAGGCGCAGGCCCTTCTTGAGGATCGCCGCCGGGACGACGCCCTCGCTGCAGTCGAACTGGAGCTCAAGCGAGATCCCCGGTGCCCCGTGGCACAGTTGGTGCGCGCCGAGCAGCACCTGCGAGACGACAACCTCAAGGGCGCGCTCGCCGACTTTGAGGCGGTGAGAAAGTCGGTCCCGAACATGCAACTCCCCTACCAGCGATTGGGCTACATCCTGTTCTCGACCAACCGGCCCGCGGAAGCGCTGGCCGTTCTCCAGGAGGGGCTAAAGCGAACCGGGAGCACTCCGGGACTTCACTTCCAACTCGCCGAGTCCTACGCGCGGAGCGCCTCCGATGCAGCCGCCGGGGCCGAAGCGGAGCGACACTACCGGCTGGCCATTCCCGGTAACCCCGAGGCCGTTAAGGGCTATGCAGCCCTGGGGCAGTTGCTGCAGCGGCGAGGCGATCTGCCCGGTGCCCGGCGAGAGTATGAGGCTGCACTGAAACTGAACCCAACCTTCAATGACGCGGTTTACGGTTTGTCGCAGGTGGCGGCGCAGCAAGGAAAGCGGGAGGAGGCAAATAGCCTGCTCAAGAGGTTCCAGGATCAGGATCGCCTGGGGCGGGAGATGACTGAGTTTCAGGCTCAGGTTGCTGCAAATCCAACTCAGCAGAGCCGTCTGGAGCTGGCGCGCCGTGCCCTCTCGCTTGGCGCGTTCAAGGCCGCCGCAGTAGCCATCGACGGCGCCGTAGCCGCTGACCCCTCGAACCGCGAGGCACGACTCTTGCGATCCCGTCTTTACGCAGCCATAGGCCGTCTGGACCGGGCAGAGCGCGAGCGGATGATCGCGGATCGGCTCCCGGTTCAACCATGACCAACCGGGCTCGTTTTGCGAGGCGCAGGCGCTCCCTCCCGACCGAGCAGGTGGGACGTGCCCGGCAAGCCACCTGGACAACGGCGGGCGAATTCCCTCGCCGGGCGTTGCTGACGGCGGGGTGCTTGCTGGCGGCGGTCTCGGGCTGCGGACGAACAGCCCCGCCCATCGGTTCGCACACCACCGGCTCTGCTGCCAACCCTTCCGCCGGTCAGGCGTCGGCAATCCGGTTCTCGCGGCAGACCGATTCCGCCGGGATCCGCTTCAAACACACCGACGGATCATCGGGTCGCAAGTACTTCCCCGAAGTGATGGGACCGGGCTGCGTCTTCACCGATCTCACCGGAGATGGCAGGCCCGATGTCTATCTCGTGAACGGCGCCGCGTTGCCGGGAGCCGCCAAATCGCCCGATGCCGGCAATCGGTTTTATGTCAACCGTGGCGATGGTCGATTCGACGATCGAACCGAAGCCGCAGGGCTCCGGGACGGCGGCTATGGGATCGGGGCTTCCGCTGCCGATTACGATGGGGACGGCGACACCGACCTCTTCGTCACTCAACTGGGCAAGTGCCGACTCTATCAAAACAACGGAAAGGGGGGCTTTCAGGATGTCACGGACGAGGCCGGCGCGGGCGTCACCGGTTTTGCCGCCGGCTCGGCCTTCGCGGACTACGACCTGGATGGCGATCTGGACCTCTTCGTCGCTCGCTACGTCAAGTGGACCCCCGCGACAAGTATCACTTGCAAGCACAACGATGGAACGCATGTGACGTCGGTCCACTGTCGACCGGTGGTCTTCCCGCCCGACACGAGCGTGCTTCTTCGGAACAACGGCAGCGGGAAGTTTGAAAACGTCACCCGGGCGGCGGGCATCACCACGCCGCAGCGAAGCCTGGGGTGCATCTGGTTCGATGCGGACTCCGACGGCGATCTCGATCTCTTCGTCGCCAACGACATGGGGCCCAACTTCCTCTACATGAACGACGGCAAGGGTGGCTTCACCGAGGAGGGGTTGGGCAGGGGTGTGGCGTTGGGAGACAGCGGAAGGCCACAAGCCAGTATGGGCGTCTTCGTCATCGACTACGATGCCGATGGGAACATGGATCTGGCGTGCACCAACTTCAGCGGCGAGTACCTGGCGTTGTACCGAAATCGTGGCCAGGGCCAGTTCGAAGATGTGAGTGCCCAGGCGGGATTGGTAGAAGTCACAGCCCCCCATGTCGGTTTCGGATTCGGTTTGCCGGACATCGATCTCGATTCGATTCCGGATCTCTTCCTCGCCAATGGCAACGTAACCGAGGGGGCGGAACGGTTCTATCCGGGGGTTCAATTCGCCCAGCCCAGCGTCTGTCTCCGGGGCGAGGCGGGAGGCCGATTCCGGCCGGTGGCGGATCCGGGTCCGGATGTCGTGAAGCCTCGCGTGAGTCGGGGGGTCGCCTTCGCGGATTACGACGGCGATCTGGACCTCGATATCCTGGTGAGCAACTGGCGCGGGGAGCCGGATCTTTTGAGGAACGACACCAACGGATCCGGCAAGGCGATCCGGGTCCGGTTGCAAGGCAAGGGGAAGAATCGCGACGGTATCGGGGCTGTCGTGCGGGTGAGTGCGGGTGGTCGCAACCAGATGCAGGAGCTTTGCAGCGGTGTGAGTTACTGTTCACAGAGTGAACTGGCCCTCACGTTTGGAGTGGGGAATTCGGCGACCGCTGAATCGGTTCGAGTGCGCTGGCCCGGCGGCGTGGAGCAGGACTACGGTCCCCTGGCTGCCGGTAAAGAGCACCTGTTGCAGCAGAAGTGACGCTACTCAAGTAGCGAAAGGAGCCAAAATCGATGCGCCGCGGCGGAATGAGCGGGCGAGACATAGCGATTGTGGCGGTCGTCTTGATTCTTGGGATCGGCGGCGTCGCGTGCTTCGGCTTCTTCCAGGAGGAGACGGGAGCCTACTTCCGGCTGGAAGGATGGAATCTGAGTGCTGTCAAGGGCGTAACGAAACAGTTCGTGGAGGCGGCCGCCAAGAACGACTCCGCCGGAGTAGAAAAGTTCGTTCAGGACGGGACGCAGGACCTTGAGTTCATCCGCGAGGGCGGAAAGCTCACGGCGATCAAGATCCCGGCCTATGGGGGCCCGGTTGCCAAGTCGCTGACCCAGTTGGCGCCCAGCGCCGAGGGCCAGATCAGCGATCCCAAGATGATCACGCTCAATGGCGGTCAGGTCACCGTGAAGGTGAAGTATCCGTCCGGCGAGACGCTTGACCTGAGTTGGGACAAGAAACCGGCCGGCTGGAAGGTCGTCAGCATCACCCTTACGGGTACCGGAGGGTGATGAGTTCCAGCGAATTTGAGGCTTCGCCAGAAACTTTCGGAAAAGTCCGAGGAAATCTCGTGGAAGCCGTCAAAATGAAAGTGTCTGATCCAATCGAGGAAGCCGGTTAGGCTTCATGGAGGGTGTTTGCAGTGTCTGCAGCCGCCCGTCGCTCGGAAGTGCCCCGCCGGTTTGGAGGAAACCTGATGTTAGGTCGTTTGAAGTGGAGGGCATTTACCCTCATCGAGTTGCTCGTGGTGATCGCGATCATCGCCATCCTTGCCTCTATCCTGTTCCCTGTCTTCGCACAGGCTCGCGAAACGGCCCGAAAGGCCTCGTGCCAGAGCAACCTCAAGCAGATGGGGACGGCGTGGCTCATGTATGCGCAGGACTACGACGAGCGATCCCTGCTCAATACGTGGAACTCGAATACGTGGGGCAATGAGGTTCGTGGCGGCGTCTGGATGAACCACATCTTTGGCTTCCAGTTCCAGCCGTACGTCAAGAACTACCAGGTGTTGCTTTGTCCTTCGGACGCGTTGCCCTGGTCGGCTGTCGATCACAACGGTGTCGACGGTCCTGGTCGTCCGGCAACGAACACCAACATGAGGGGTTCTTACGGTCACACGTCCTACGGGTACTGGACTCAGGCCGAAATCCAGGCGCCTGCGGACTTCTTCCTGATCTGGGACGCCAGCCGCGGTGGCGGCCAGGGATCCAGCATCTGGATCGGGACCGAGAACGTGACTGGCGCGATGCAGTGGGGCCGCAACTACGGCTTCTCCGCTCGACATCAGGACCAGATCAACATGCTGTACGCTGACGGTCACGTGAAGACAGTTCGCTGCGCCGACGTGTTCCCGTGCAATAACCGACGCTGGTATACGGACAACCAGATCCGCACCGGCACCAATGGTTGCTGGGCTCGCTACCCGGGGAACTACACCTCGAACGCCGGCGTGGCCAACATTCCGGGCAACCGCTGCCCGTAGTTCCCTCAAGGCGAGGGAGAGGATCATCAAGATGACGAAGCTAGAAACGCCGGCGCGACGCCGGGACGTTCTTCGAGGAGTGGTTGGTTTGGCGGCGGCTTTCGGCCTCGTCTCCGTGGTGAGCGGATGCGGCGACGAAAAGAAGGATGTCGCGCCGCCGGAAACGACCGCTAAGGTTCCCGGTGGCGGCGACCCCAACGAGTACGCTCGCCAGATGCAGCAAAACGCCCAGAGGAACAGTGGTGGCGCTGGCGGTCCTGGAGCGGGTGGACCGATGGGCGGCCCGCGCTAGGCGTCAGAGGCTTCCGTTGAAGCGAGGAGGTCGACCCTTCGGGGCCGGCCTCCTTTTTTGCGGGTCGCTCTCAGGGGAGTGAGGCACGACGACCTGGCGAACGGCCCGGGATGCAGAGCCCCGGGTCGCGTCGGAGCTCTATAGCGACCTTGCAGGGCACTGGGGGTAGACCGGTGGGGAAACCTGAAACGGCGGGTCGCCCGGTGGGAACTGGATGGCGATCGGAGGCGATCAGCGCAGGAGTTCTCGCACGGGTGTGCCGCTGCAAATTGCAAGCGGCCGATCCTGACCGTCCCGAAGTTGGGTGTGCGGGGCCACTCCCAGGCTGTGGTACACCGTAGCGATCAAGTCGGCGGGGCGGACCGGGTTCTCTTCCGGATACGCCGCCAGGGAATCGCTCGACCCGTACACTTGTCCACCGCGGATGCCGCCGCCCGCCATCACGCTTGTAAAGACATGGGGCCAGTGGTCCCTGCCGTCGCGTCCGGCTCCGGCGCCGCCCTCAACTGCCTGTCCGACCTTTGGGGTGCGTCCAAACTCGCCGGTCCAGAGAATCAGCGTGTCGTCGAGCAGTCCCCGATCCCGCAAATCGTCGAGAAGCGCGGAGAAGGCCTGATCCGCAGGCGGCATCAAACGCTCCTTCAGATCCACGAAGTTTCGGCTGTGGGTGTCCCAATAGACGCTGACGTTCTTGATTCCCTCGTTCTGCCAGAATACGGTGACGAGAGGGACGCCGGCTTCGACAAGCCGTCTCGCTTGCAGCACCGCTTGACCGTGCATGTGGCGACCGTACCGGTCTCGCATGCGATCCGACTCCTGGCTGAGATCGAAGACCTTCCCGGCGCCCGCCGTGCCGAGCAGGTTGAAGGCACGCTCGTAGCTGGTGTTGTGCGCCAGGAGATCGCTCTGCTGCTCCAGGCGGCGAAGCTGTCCATCCATCTTCGAAAGCAGACCGCGTCGCCGGTCGAATCTCAAGTCGCTCACATCGCTCGATAGGCTGAACTCCCCGCTGCGATATTCCGGGCTGTTCGGATCGGCATCGATCACGAAGGGCTGGTAAGCAGGGCCTAACCACCCGGACCACTGGCCCCGGCTCTCCTCCACGAAACGAGGCACATCCAGGCGAGACTTGGGCCGCATCACGACGTAGGGCGGCAGAGTTCGATTCCCGCGTCCGAGTTTTCCGAGGACGGCGCCCATGTGCGGCCAATCCGACGTGGTCGGCGCGGCCCGATTGGGCATGTCCTCGCCCGTTAGCAGAAAGTGGGTTGCCGTGAGGTGGTTCACGTCGGGATGGTGGACCGACCGGACGATCGCCAGTTGGTCACACCGCTGAGCCAGCAATGGAAAGTGTTCGCAGATTCGAATCCCGTCGACATTCGTCGAGATCTCCTTGAACGGACCCCGATAGCCCTCGGGAGACTCGGGCTTCATGTCCCACGTGTCCATCTGCGCCGGGCCACCCCACATGAAAAGCAGAATCACACGTTTGGCCCGTCCGAACGAAGGATCGGGCCGCGACTCCCCGGCGAGAGACCGCGCCTGGATCAGATGTGGAAGCGTCAGTCCGGAGAGAGCCAGTGTGCCTGCCTTCACCGCCGTTCGCCGGCTGGCGCGGCCATTGATCTGCATCGAGTTGCAGCCGCTGATGGTTGAGCGCGGGATCATGGTGCGTTGCCTGCCGGTTCGTGGATGCCTGACGGGGATTACTTGAAGGAGAGACCTACTGCGGAAGTCCGACTTCGGGGCTCTGCGCATCCGCGAGGGCCCGCACCTGTTTCAGAAGCGCCTGGAGCCTGGGGCTCAATCTGCCCTTCTGTGCGGCGCGCTCCAACACGAGGATTGCGGAGTCGTACAACTCCTGTCTCCGATAAAGATCTGCCAGCCGCTCGACGAGCGCGGGGTCGGGATTCTTACGAACGAGCTCTTCCAGATCGAGGAAGGCCACGCCGCGGGGTCCGAGTTTCTGTGCTTCGGCCGAGAGGCGCACCCCTTCCTCGTTCTTGCCGGAGCGGACCAGCGCCTGGCTCAGCGCCTGAAGGATCGTGGGATTCCGGGGATCCATCAGGCGCGCCTGTCGCAGAAGCGACAGAGCATCGGCGGACTGATTCGCTCGCGTGAGAATCTGAGCCTGAAGCAGCGCAGCCTGGGCGTCGGAGGGGTCCGCCAGTCGAAGCTGGGCGAGGATCGCGAAGGCCTCGCGATCTGCCGCGGGGGTTTTCATGCGATCGACCAGATGCTGCGCCAGAAGCTGTGCGGCGGCGGCGTGACCCGGGTTGATGGACACCGCCTTGCGAAGCGATGCCTCGGCTTCCGGGAACCGCCGGGCCCGGAGGAGAAGTCCTCCCCGGGTGGCCCAGTTTTCTGCCTCCTGCGGGGCTAATTCGCAGGCCTTATCGATCGCTGCAATGGCATCATCCGTGCCGAGGCGTTCGGCCCGGATATTGGCCAACGCACGCCAGGCTGTCTCGTCGTTGGGGGCGAGCCGCTGTGCGGCATCGGCATACTTCAGCGCCGAGTCGAAGTCCCGCAACTGGGTGTACGCGCGGGCCGCTTCCAGGAGAAGTCCCGTCTCGTTGGGGGCGAGCTTGAGCGCGTGCTCGTACTTTCGAGCGGCGAGGCCCGGACGACCCAGCTCCATCCACATCTGCCCCTGACCCACGATCGCCGGAAGCAGCTTGGGATTCAACCTCTCGGCCTTCTGGAACCAGGCCAGCGCCCGCGCATGCTGACCCGCGTTCCCGGCCTCGCCTCCAGCCGTCACGGCCAGTTCGGCATCCCGCGGACTCTGGAGCGCGGCGACTTCGGCTCCGGTCAGCTCGGAACCGGCGAGGGGCGAGGCGGCGGACGGCTTGGGTGGGGGAACGGCATCTGTGATCGCCGGGCTCATCGCCAGTGGGGTGGGTGACTGCGTCCCGCCTTGTCGGAGGAAGTACGCCCCACCACCGGCGGCTGCCAGTCCCACCACACTAGCCACAACAAGTCGCTTCAAGAGTCAAATCTCCGGGCTGCCGCGGATTCGCGGACAACCTCGCAGGATCGCTTCACCAAATCGGGCAAAATGCCCTTGAGAGTCCACCCCAGCCTGCCCGAACCGGAGACACATGGGTGTCTCGCAAGCGAGGATGTCAGCCGTTGAAGACCCCGCGCACAGCGGGCATTTGCTCCGCCTTCCTGTTGTTCCTCTGCATCTGTCTCTGGGGCGGCTGTTCGCCCGGCAAGCCCGCGGCTCAGGTCGAGCTCGGAGATGGGAGCCCATACGTGGGCGCGGACGCGTGCCGTGAATGCCATCCGAAGATCTTCGAGCAGCAGAATGCCAGCCGCCATGCTCTCACCCTCCGTCTCCCTACCGCGACCGATCCGCCCCCTGCGCCGGCGAACCACGAGGTGCTGGATAAGGAGACGGGACTCGCCTATCACCTTGAAGCCGGAAACGACAAACCAACAATCCGAGTGACCGAGAAGGGGAAAGAGGTGGCTTCGGTTCACTTCGATTACCTTTTGGGTTCCGGAAACCACGGGATCAGTCCGCTCGCGCTCGTCGGTGAGGAATGGCAGTATACCGCGTTGACCTACTACGGCGGGACCGGCTGGGACTTCTCTCCGATGCACACCCTCGGAGATCCCGCGAGCCGGAAACAGTTTCCGACCGGAGTCAAGGTGAGCGACGGCGACCTGAATCGCTGCCTGGGATGTCACACCACTCGCCTGGAGATGGACGGCCCCCGGGTGGATGAAAAGCGCTCGGAGATCGGTATTCACTGCGAGAAATGCCATGGTCCGGGTCGCGCCCATGTGGAAGCGGCGCGCGCGAAGTCCACGGACCTGGCCATCTCCAACCCCCGAAAGTGGTCGCCGGACAGTTACCTGGCGCTCTGCCAGCAGTGCCACAACGAGAACTCCACGCTGGACGGCGTACTGCGCGGCATCCCGGATGACCCGGCAGATCCACTGGTCGTGAAACACCACGTGCATGGCATTCGGAACAGCAAGTGCTACAAGATCAGCGGAAAGCTCACCTGCGGTACCTGCCACAATCCTCACGGAAACTCCGGGACGGACAAGGTGTTCTTTGAAGACCGCTGTCGGAGTTGTCATACCGGCGACCGTGCTACCGCCACTGCGAAGACTTGCCCGGTGGACGCCCGGAAGGGCTGCGTCACGTGCCACATGCCAAAGGTTCCGGTTGAGAAGCACACCAACTTCTCCGATCACTGGATCCGGGTGAAGAACCCCTACATGCCAAAGCGCTAATTCGGAAGCGATTGGCCCTCGGTTATCTCGATGTATCGATCCGCGCGAACGGACTCGAAGGATTGGCGAGTACCCGAGGGCCACACCACCGTCAGCTTCCCGACCGTGGCCTCGCCGCCGAGCCCGAAAACCAGGCGAGGATCGCAACTGGAGAGGTAGCTGTAGGACGTTCGAGCTTCTCGAGTCTGGGACCGACCACCCGCCTCCAGGATCACTCGCGCGCCGATCCCCAGCCGATTGCTCTCTTTGCCGATGAAACGGACTCCGATCCAGTGGTTGCCCGCAGGACGATCGTTGCGGAGCAGCACGGGCTCCTCGCCGTTGTTTGCCACGACGAGATCCACATCTCCGTCGTTGTCGATGTCACCGAAGGCGGTCCCTCGGCCGAGATGGGGGGTGGCGCCGTAGCTGCCCAATTGGGCCGTGGCGTCGGTGAACATGCAGCCGCCGCTGTTCCGAAAGAGCTGGGCCGTCTGCTTGTAGGGGACCGGCGGCACAGCCTTCTCCATGTCGTCGTTCACGTGTCCGTTGGCGATGAACACATCCAGCCAACCGTCCAGGTCGAAGTCAAGAAAGCCGATGCCGAAGCCAAGCCGATTGATCGGCATTTCTCCGAGCCCCTTGTTGCCAGCGTTCGGCGTGAAGAGGCCACTCCCGTCCGCAACGTACAAAGTCTTGCGCTGCCCGTGAAAGTCCGACTCGATCACGTCATCCCAGCCGTTCCCGTCCACATCGGCCAGATCCAGGCCCATGCCCGCCGTAGCTCGGCCCTCCTCGTTCAAAGCGAATCCCGCCAGCACTCCGCGATCCTCGAAGCGCCCCTTCCCCTGGTTGTTCCAGAGAAAGTTCGGCGTCTCGTCGTCCGCGACAAACAGGTCCTGGTCTCCGTCCTGATCGTAGTCGCCCGCCACGATCGCGAGTCCCCGCGCGATATGGCCCGCTATTCCGGCCTTCCGGGTGATGTCCTCAAATCGGGGGGCGCCGCCGCGGACACCGGCACTCCGGTAGAGACGGTGCTCAAGCCCCGGGTACACGTGGACACTGCAGTACGCCTTCTCGCCCTCAGGATTGGTGCATCGGTAATCGTCCTTCGGGCTGTTCCACGGCACGTAGCGGCACACGTAGAGATCGAGGAGGCCGTCCGCGTCGATGTCGACCCAGGCGGAACTGGTGCAGAAGCCGCCACCAATTGCTCCACCGGCGCCGGCGATCTCCTTGAAGCGCCCCTTGCCGTCGTTCAGGTAGAGAGAATTGCCCCCCAGTCGAGTGACATAGAGATCGGTGTCGCCGTCATTGTCGATGTCCGCAGCCGCAACTCCCATGCCGTAGCCCGGACGCTCCAGACCCGAACCGACGGTGGCATTGCGGAAGCGGCCGGCGCCGTCTCCCAGGTACAGCCGCGACGGCTTCGGCGACGGCTGAGGGTGGCCCGGCAGCGGAGCGCCGTTCACCAGAAACAGATCCAGGAATCCGTCGCCGTTCGCATCGAAGAGCGCCGCGCCCGACCCCATACGCTCCGGATAGTACTTCTCACCGAAGGAGCCGTTGTCGTGAACGAAGTCGATCCCTGACTCGCGAGTGGCGTCCGTGAAGATCGCTGCGGTCGCCCTGGGGGGAGCGCTGCCCTCCGGCTTTCGACGACTCTCCCCACAGCCGAGGATTCCGAAGAGAACTGTGGTGGCCGCGGCCACCACACGGCCGCCACCGAGCCGCTGAGACCAGGCGTGTTTCAACGTGCTTCCTTGCCGGGTATTCGGATCCGGTGATCGGTGAGGGTGGTGTGAAGCATGCTCGTGGAGTCGTTTGCCATGTGGCACCCGACGCAGCCTGAGGTGCGATTCACACGGCAGATCGTCTTGCCGATGCTTTCGGGCTTTCCGGAGTGACACGAGATGCACTTCAGGTTGTAGTGGGTGATGTCCGATTTGGCGTCTTCGTGGGGATCATGGCAGGTGGCGCAGGAGAGCTTCCCTTCGCTAGCGTTGTAGCAGCGGCTCACGGAGAGACCCCATGGTTGAAATCGAGAGATCACCGGATGCTCCGGGCTCACGTTGGTCAGCCCGTGGCACCGACCGCAGACGGCGTTCATCTCGTCGGCGGTGAGACGGACGCGCGGTTTCACCGGCTTCACGGCGCGCCGCTCCTTCACATGGTCCAACTGAGGCCCATGGCACGACTCGCAGTGGATCCCCAACACGCTCTTGTCCGGGCGCACCTTCAGCTTCGCACCGTTCGAAGGGCCGTCGCCGAGCCCGTTCACCTTGAGCACCGTGGTGTGACATGCAAAGCAGCGAACGGCGCCGGCGCCCTCGTGAGTCCGTCCCAGCGGGGAGGTTTCCAGAAACTTGTTCGGCTTCTCCTGGCCGGACGTGAAGTCCCACTGGTTGGTGCCGGCGTAATGGTTCAGCCGGCCATCCAACCAGCGGAAATCGTCCAACCGCGAGAGGTAGCCGCGAGCGATCTTGCCCGATCCGAATTCGAACTCCACCGGCAGCTTGGCGCCCTGTCCGCCGAGCGTCATCGCGATGGACGGCTCCGGCTGGGCGTCCATCCGGTACCGGGCTCCGGTCAGCGGGTCGATCACCTCAGTGGAGTCGAACGGCGCCCGGGGACCGCCGTCCTTGAGCGCCCGCAGCGTGTTCGCGTGGCTGCTGGCCTGCTGTTTTTCCACGATCTCACGGTGACACTCTCGGCAGGCGGCCACCCCGGCGTACGCTCCGGTGTCCTCAACCCACTGCCCGGCGACCAGTTTGACGGCGCGCGGCGTGTTGATCATGTGCCAGACGAAGTAACCGAACAGGGCGCCGATCAGCACAAGTCCCAGCACGACCTGTCGAACGCGCGCAGCGGGACCCGATCTGCGACGCGCCTTAGGCGCCGATGCGTTCGGCAACGTAGATTGCATAAGCGAGTTGTCGAGGACGGGGCCGGCCGTCCCCGAGTCGGATGCGGCTAGAGGCCCAGGCGGTCAAGAACCTGGAAGTAAATCCAGTGCCCGAAGTCATTCGGGTGATTCACGTTGTTCGCCAGGAGGTCTTCCGGCTTCTTGGCATCCACAACGGCCTTCCAATTGCTATAGACGTCCGCATAGGCGCAGCGAGTTTCCGACGCCACTTTTCGTGTGACCGCGGCGTACTCTCCCATCTTGCCGGAGGCCCAGTGCCAGTTCGGATTTGGGGTGCATCCGGAGACCAGCACGATTTCCGCGGGGGTCGTTTCGCGGATCCGCTTCACCATTTCCCTCAGGTTTGCCTCGAAGGTGTTCAGCGGCACAAAGCCGACATTCTGATCGTTCATCCCAAAGGCGACCAGCACCAGATCGGGCGCCGTGGCGAAAACCTTGTCTTGAATCCGTTTCAGGCCGTCGGTGGAGGTGTCGCCGCCGGTGGCGCCGTTGACCGCGGTGATCTGTGCCTTTGGGTTGCGGGCTTTCACTGCGTCCACCCACCGCTGCCAGTAGATGAGAGCCGGGCTCGTGGCCTCCCCGCCGCTGGTAATGCTGTCGCCGAAAGCCACCACCTTCACGGGCTCGCCCTTGCGGATGCGGCTCTTGGTGCGCTCCAGGAACCGAGTTTGCGAGGGCTGTACCGGCCATTCGACGTTTCTTCCCGCCCGGTAGTCCACGAACACGAAGTCGGGATTATTGGTGAACCCGGGAAACTTCGAGTGGTTGAAGTCTTTCTGGCCGAAGAGGACGTTCTTCGAGTAGTCGCGGATGCGAGACCCCTCCAGCCGTCGGATCTGGCCCTTTAGGGGGTCGATCGCATAGTCCTTGCCCTCGGTGAACACCACGGTGTTCGGCAGACCGGGCAGATAGGTGCTGCGGATCACCACGCTCTTGCCGAGAATAGGGCCTCGCCACACGCGGGCGGGTTCAGTGCCGATGAGGACCAGTGACTCCCCCATCACATTCCGGTTGTCGGCGGCTTCGGTGGAAGCAGCCGTCAGGGCTGCGGCTGCGAGGGCGCCGGCGATCAAGAGAAGGGGAAGCGCGCGAAGGTGGGACATCGTTGGTATCTTCCGGTTGGTGGCGTTGAGATAGAACGTCGGCGCGAAGCACGGTGGGCGTGTGAAGCCTCTGGGGCGGAGGCTCCACACGCAAACCAGGAGATGTCAGTGTACTGGATGTGCGGGTCGCGACGGAGCCGAATTCAGCCGCGATAGGCGCCGACAGCCGGCACGCCGGGCGCCTGGCCAGGCCCGAAGTAGCGCAGCATCACCAGGGGTTCGGCGCCAGTGTTCACCACCCGCACACCTGCCTGGGCCGCCGGCTGGCTGATGAACACCTCATCGGACGTCAAATCGCCGAAGCGGATCATCACGGGAGTTTCGAGCGAGAGCTTCCCAATCGTGCCGCGACCCTGGACTGCAATCAAGCCCGATGCGCCGTGATCCCGAATCTCCGCTTCGCAGCCGGGCTGGACCGTGAGTTCCTTCGCGCTGAACAGGCTCTCGCCACCGATTGTGCCGTAGACCACCCAGCGATCCTCGAAGCCCTGATCCGGACCGCCCTTCGCGGTGATGGGCTCCAGGTAGTGGTTATCCTTGAAGTTCGGGTCCACGTTTGAGTCCCAATCCAACTGCTCGATCAGGTAGTCCAGATCGTAATGGTGTTCGGCGGGAACGTCCTTGACCAGAAGTTCCCACGGCACGCGACGACCCTCAACCATGGATTGCCACATTCCGAACACATCGGATCCCCACTGAGGCTCATAGGTCAGCAGCGAGCCTGGAGCGTGGAGGATGCACGGGGGAACCAACCATCCGGTTCCGGGTTTCAGTCGATAGGCCTTCGACAGGTCGAGGATGCCGTTGTCTCCCTCGTTCCAGCGTTCGAGACACCGCCGGACATCCTGTTTCGTGGTGCCGGGTTCGAGGCCGAAAAACGTGTAGGGGAAGTTGTTGCCCACGTTGTTGAGCTGCGGCGGGTAGTAGTACGACTCCGGCTTGCCCTGCTGCCCTGTGAGCGCGGCCTGCTCGTTGTTCGGATGCAGGTGGTGGGGGATGGGACCCATGTTGTCGAAGAACTTGGAGTAAACCGGCCACCGACCGTAGGCGGACATCAAGTCGGAGCCGATGATCTCGTCGCCGAGGACCTCGATCATCTCGCGAAGCGTGTGCCGTGCCCCGGCGTGAACCACATAACTCAAGCCTTCGTCCGGAGGGGCGCCCTCGTTGGTAGCGACGGTTGTGGAGGCAAACCACCGCTCGTCAATCCCGCCGCGGTCTGTGCCGAGGGCGTAATAGTCGTTGGGGTGCAGTTTCAAGCGGCGACCCGGCATGAGAAAGGATCGCGGCACCCAGTTGGGGGCCAGCCGCAGCAGCCCCTCACCCTCGTCAAGTGCTTCCCGAACCCACAGATTGAGACTGGACGTAGACATTCCGAACCCGCTTCACCCCAGGTGGGGTCGACGGCGACCCCAAATGAATCGAAGAGGGCGGAGCGCCTGCGCCCCGCCCTTCCCCTGAACTGTATCGCTTCCCGGCGGCCCGTTACCGGGTTCAGCGCCCGCCGGCAAGGGGCTACTTGAATCCGGAGATATCAATGATCGCGCGATGGCTCGTTGAGACGTCGCCCACGCCGAGGGTCAGCGTCTTCAGCGGACCCGCCGGAACGATGGCATGACACCTGAAAAGACCCTCCTCCCCGGGGGCCAGCATGCGCATGCCCAGAGGTTCTTCGCGATTGGGCTTGTGCCAGATGGTTTCCACCACGAGCATTTCTCCGTCGCCGTCAACGATTTTCAGATAAGCGCCGGTCCCAACCGGACCGGTACCGTTGCCCGGATCCAGATTGAGTGGAGAGCGAGCGAGATTCTTCAGCTTAACCGTGGCGATCAGGAAGCGCTTCCCATCCTCAGCCTCCATCTCGCCAAATTTCCGGGCGAATTGGATGGACTCGACGGATGCGTCTGCGTGGGCAAGGGGCACAGGTGACTTCATCGCTCCCTTGAACTCCACAAGCGCCGTGGCTCCGCTCGGGTCTTTCGGATCGGCGAACGGGGCAGGGAGCGGCGCGATGGCGTTTTTGGGATCCGGCTTACCCCCGGCTTCGGCGTCGGTGGCGCCGGCCATAAAGTATCGAATCACTTGCTCCCCCGTGACGGTGGCCCGCCCTTCATTCACGATCACTTTCACGATCCTCGCGTCGTTCGGGATCTGTCGGGCCGCGATCAGATCATCCAGCCCCTGGCCCGGCTTGAGCGTGCCGGTCAGCCCGACCCGCGTGGATGCTCGAACGGCAAAGATTGCATCCTCGTAGTTGTTGCCCTTCGCATCCACCAGGGTGACATCCAGATGATTCAGCGGTTCGCGCTCCCTCGTCGAGGCGTTCTTGATCCGATAGCGGAAGACAATGAACTTTTGTTCGGCGTTCGCATAGAGTTCGTGCGAGCCATCCTGGGGCGCCAGCGAGTAGGAAGCCGAGACTAGTGGTCTGTCAGGGCGGAGTTGATTCTTCACCGGAGCCTCGGACGAAGATGTGATTCACTTGGTGTGGAGGTAATCCCTGTGCCCAAGAAATACCGCGTGACGCTCACACCAGACGAACGCGAGCAGTTGTCCGCT
>SYKE01000071.1 GCA_005798285.1 Actinomycetota bacterium | reverse complement strand
AACTGGACAAAGAGGTCAGCGCTTGGAAAGCCGAACGCAACCAAGCGCTGTGCCCAATGAGATGGCGCTTCACAACTGCCAAGGCGCGAAATCGCCTCGCTCGCCTCTACCCCTCATTAGATGCCTGACAGACCACTAGAGGATTCACGCTCATCGAGCTCCTCGTGGTTATCGCCATCATTGCCATCCTCGCCGCGATCCTCTTCCCCGTCTTCGCACAGGCTCGGGAAAAGGCGCGACAGACCGGCTGCCTTTCCAACATGAAGCAGATCGGCACCGCGACGATGATGTATGTTCAGGACTACGACGAGCGCATGCCCGCGTGGAACCGAAACATCGTTCCGACCGTTCCCGCCACCACGTGGGACGTGCCGGACAACTACTGGGATGCGATGCTCATCCCCTACGTGAAGAACGGCAACCCCACCCTCCGAGATAACTCCGGCGTGTGGCGCTGCCCGTCCAACCCGAACTCCTCAAACTTTCGAACCTACGGCTACTCCCAGACGCTGATGCGCAGCGGGTGGGAGGTTTCAACCGTGGGAAATGCCTACCGCGCCATCTCCACTCCTGAGATTGAATCTCCGGCGTCCACCATCTACGTCGGTGACTCGGGTTCCGGTGGACGCCTCGCGCCGCCGTGGTGGTTCCAGTCTCACGCCAATCGCGGAGGCACCAACGCCGCCGCTCCTGGCAGACCCACTCCGTCGTCGGGAGCGACAAACGCATCCAACAATCAGTGGGAATGGCCGGACCTGCACGCCGGCGGCGCCAACTACGTCTTCACCGATGGCCATGCCAAGTGGATGAAAGACTCGGTCGCCTATCCTCCGGGTATGAGCGTCGGCCGCCAGGGAGCGACCCAGGCCGCCTACAAAGCCTGCTTCGATTACTTCGCCGCCACCTCGTCCGAACGGGCTTGGTGCCGTTCCAGGTTTCCATAGATCCGGGTCTCGTTCGGGCAATCGCCCCGACCTCCATGAGGGGAGCGCATCCGACGCGATGCGCTTCCCTTCTTTAGTTCCAGCTTCCGAACGTCGGGCCCAGGACGAAGGCGCTGTCGCCAATCAGAAGAGCGTGTAGATGAACGGCGCGGCGGCGGTGCCGCCGAGAACGACGAGGACGCCGACGAGCGCCAGGGTGAGCAGGATCGGAATCAGCCACCACTTCTTGTTTTCCGCGAGGAATGCTCCCAGGTCGGCGAGCAGGCTCCGGTTTTGCTCGAACTCGGGCTTCTTGTCCATCGTTCCATCCCCATCCCGGCCACTCGAGCCTGACGTGTCGCCGCGCGAAGTTCTCCCGGCGCTCTGTTCCTTATCCTATCGCGCCGCCGCGAGGGCGCCGGATGCGCCGCCGAGATCGGAGTCTCGGTGCTCCTTGAGGGAAGTTCGCCCGGTGCGTGCGACAAAGCGCAAGTCCTCGTTAAGTCCCGGTTAATATGAGACGGTTATTCTCCACTCGGCTTCGGGTCGGCGTGGATGGGATCCGGGATGGATCCCGTGGAGCAGCGCGATGAGTGCCCCCGAGCCGGAAGAAAGCATGCCGCCGCCTAAGCGCATCCTTCTGGTCGAGGATGAACGCGCCATTTCCGATGCCGTCGCGCTCAACCTTCGCGAGGAAGGCTTCGAGGTGACCTGCGCCGATCAGGGTGATGAGGGCCTGCGCCTCGCGCTGACCCAGCCCTTCGATCTGTTGATTCTGGATCTGATGCTGGCCGGGGTCGACGGTCGTGAAATCTGTCGGGCCGTTCGCAAACGGAGCGCGGTCCCGATCATCATGGTCACCGCTCGGGCTCGCGAGGTGGACAAGGTTCTGGGATTTGAGATCGGCGCGGATGACTACCTGACCAAGCCCTTCTCCATGCTGGAGTTGATCGCCCGCGTGAAGGCGCTCTTGCGGCGCTCCTCGGCCGCCGCTCCGGTGGATGCGCCGGATGCCGATGAAGTCTACTCAGGTCGCGGCATCGTTCTCAACGTCTCGCGTCACGAGGTGACCGTGAACCGCGAGGCCGTCGAGCTGCGTCCGAAAGAGTTTGAGCTGCTGAAGGCGCTGATCCGCAATCGCGGCCGCGTGATGATGCGCGACCGCCTCCTCGAGCTGGTGTGGGGTGAAGACGAGTACCTGGATCGGGGCACCCTCGACGTGCACATCCGGTGGCTGCGGCAGAAGCTGGAAGAGGATCCCAGCAGCCCGCAGCACATCCTCACCGTTCGCGGCGTCGGCTACAAGTTCTCCGACGCCTGAGGTTTCAGCGGACCCACCGCCTGCTCCACCACCCTCGCGGCGCGCAGCACCGTGCCCTCTTCCCACGGACGTCCTGCAAGCTGAAGTCCCGCAGGAAGTCCACCGGCCATGCCGCACGGCACGCTCACCGCGGGCAATCCGGTCAGGTTGAAGAGGCCGTTGTTCCTTACCAGGAAGTACTGCGGCGGCGCCTCCACGCCATCCACCGCTACCCGCTTCTGGTCGATGCGCGTCGCGGGGATCGGGCACGCGGGCGTCGCGATCAGATCCACCTCCTCAAAGCGTCGGGCCAGTTCCCTCCGCACCAGTCGCCGGGCTTGCTGCGCGGCGAGGTAGTCCGGACCGCTCACGAAGAGTCCGCAGGCGAACCGGACCCGGACGGTGGGGCCGTATCGATGCGACGATTCTCGAAGCATGGCTCGGTGGGCGGCGGCGGCTTCGGCGTAGATGGTGAGAGTCTGCGCTGCTCGAGCCATGTCGAGAGTCGACAGCGAGATCTCGCGGATCTCGGCGCCGGCGCGCGCCAGCAGCTCAATGCCGGCCAACACCCGCTCCCGCACCCGGGGATCCACCGGATGCCAGAAGAACTCCACCGGCACGCCGATCCGGAGGCCCTGAACGCCCGCGTCCACTTCGGCAGCGTAGTCCGGCACGGGTTCCGACGAGGCCATGTCGTCGAGGGGGTCGGCGCCCGCCATGGCCTGGAGCATCAGAGCGGCATCGCGCACGGTGCGCGTCATGGGTCCCACGTGGTCCAGCGACCATGCCAGCGGCAGCACGCCATGGCGGGAGACCCGGCCATAGGTCGGCTTGAGGCCCACGATGCCGCAGAGCGCCGCCGGGCACCGAATGGAGCCGCCGGTGTCGCTGCCCAGCGCGCCGTAGCAGAGGCCCGCCGCGACCGCCGCCGCGGAACCGCCGCTCGAGCCGCCCGTGATGCGCGTTGGGTCATGCGGGTTGCGAACCGGCCCGTAGTGGGGATTGATCGAGGTCGCGCCGAAAGCGAACTCGTGCATGTTCAGCTTTCCCAGCATCACGGCTCCGGCCGCTTCCAGGCGATCGGCCGCGGTCGCGCTGTACGTCGGCAGCCAGTCGCGCAGCACGTCCGACCCGGAGGTGGTGGGGATGCCCCGCGTGAGAATGAGGTCCTTCAGCGCGATCGGGACCCCATGCAGCGGGCCGCGCCAGGCTCCCGCCGCCCGTTCCACATCCCGATGTCGGGCCTGCTCCAGCGAGGCCTCCGCCGTCACCGTGATGAAGGAATTCAGGAGAGGGTCGAGTCGCTCGATGCGCTCCAGGCAGGCTGTCGTCGCCTCGACGGACGAAACGGATCGCGAGCGAATCTGCTCCGAAAGCTCCGAGAGCGAGAGGTCCGGTAGCTCGTGACTGGCGGCGCTCATCGGGCGCCTGCTTCCACGGGCGCTGAAGTCACGGGTTCTTCCATCTCCAGGGGACAGCCCCGCAGAAGCTCGGAAAGTTGCTCGATGAACCGCACGGTCTCGACCACTTCGTCAAACTCCGCCTCACTCAACGGCTGCGCCAGCGCCTCCGCCAGCACCCGATCGATCTCTTCTTCCGGTAACGACATAGAAACGAATGCTCCCGGGCCCGCTCAGGTCCAACCAAGGTAGAACTCTTGTCGGATCCTCTCTTACACGTCGTGCTGCCGGCCAACCAGAATCCTCTACACCACATGATCCGAACAGATCGTGAAACTCAGAACGGGATCCGTGCCGAACGGGTTGGGGACCTCCACTGGCGCTGCGAGGCGCGGGCGGACACGGACCATTATTCCTATTACTTCCACGTCTCCCTGATCTCGGATGCCGATGGGGCCGGGATCCTCGACATCCATCCCGACACCGATCGCCCCGGCGCCGTGGAGAGCTTTCGACGGCATCGGCCGGATGCCGTGTGGGTGCGGTCGGTGGGCGCGGCGGGGATCGAGAACTCCGCCGGAAGCGCTGAAGCGGAGTGGCGGCGCGTCGGCGTCGATCCGGACGCTCCCGATCCGAGCGTGCGAGTGCGACTCCCCCTCGCCGCGGGCATAGAACACCACATCGCCCGGATGCGGCCGACCCCCTACTCGGAGATCCTCGAACGCCTGCAGGCGCTCGCCGACCGACCCGGTGTTTGCCTGACAAGCCTTGGGCGCAGCAGCCGGGGCCGCGAGATCCCGCTCCTCGAGATCGACGGCGGCGGGCCGAGCGTCTGGGTGATCGCGGGGCAGCACTCCACGGAGTTCGGCGGCGTGGAGGCCGCGCTCGGAATTGCGGAAGGACTTGCTGCCGGGATCCTGGCGTCGGGCGACCCCGGCTGCCGCTGCCTGATTGCGCCCGTCGTGAACCCCGACGGCAATGTGGGCGGCCACCCCGGCTGCACTGCCGAGGGCGTCGACCTCTATCGCGCCTTCACCGGCGCCGTCGACGGCCAGACGCTGGGCTGCGCCGAGGCCGCTGCACTGTGGTCCGCGCTTCGCGAAATTCCCCCGGCTCTCGTGTTGAACATGCACTGCTACACCGGCTGCTCGGCGGCGGGGCGCTACCCATGGGAGGGCCTTTACACGGTGTCGGACGCGGCCTTCCGTTCGGAAGAGGCCCGGGAGCGGCAGCGCCGGCTCGACAGCCTCATGGCGCGGGAGACGGGCGGCCTCTCGCAGCACGGGCGCTTCTCCCCCCATGCCGAGGGCTCCCTGGAGCACCAGCTTGCGGCCCTGGGCATCCCAACGGTCTTCTACGAACACCAGGACGCCCATGGCCCCGCCCACCAGCACCGAACGGGCCTGGCCATCCTCCGCCACGCCCAGAGCATCCTCGATCGATAGCCCACGCCGATAGCGTGCGCTGCCCCGGGATGGAGCGCGGTTCAACATCCCCCGCGCGCCGGGATCGATTCACCCGGTGAACGAGGTGGGCGACATTTCGCAGGGCGATCTCGGCGAGTCCGAGGCCGGCCCTGCAACCTCGGTCAAGCGCGGAGGGCGATCACTTCGTTGACGGCGTCCTCCACGGCCCGAGTCTCCCGGTTCGCACGCAGAACCGCACGCTGCAACTCGTCCACATCCGCCTGCACCGCGACCGACTCGGCTGCGGCCATGCGCGAGAGGCTCGCCTGCACGGAGGCCATCACCTGCAGGATCAGCCCCTGTTGAGCTTCTGCCTGCTCCTGGAACGGCGCCAGGGATCGAGCGTCGGCAAGTCGCTGTGAGCAGAGGGAGATGCTCTGTTCGATGGTGGCGCGCGCCGCCGGATCGGCAGAGCGGTCCCGCAGTCGGACCAGCCCGGCCAGTTCGCCTTCCAGTCCCTCGATCGGCTGGCTTCCCCGGGCGGCAAGCGACCGCTGCACGGTTCCCTCCAGCTTTCGGAAGCTTGTGAGGAGGTCGTTGAGCTGCGCCAGGATCTCCCCCTGGGTCTTTTCCGGAAGCGCCTGCTCAGCGTCCATCAGCGCTGCGACGCCATCGCAGTAGATCCTCTCCGCGCGACTGAGGGCAATCAACTCTCCGGCGCTGCGAAGCAACTCCGGACTGGCGACTTCCGTCATGGCCTGGTTGGTTATCCGAAAACCGCGGCACACCAATCCCACCCCCAGGGCCTGCATCGCGAGGAGAGCGGTCACGGTGATCTGGGGTCCGGTATGCGCGATCGCAGGGAGGGCTGCGAAGCTTCCGATCACGCAGGCGCCCGCAGCCCAGAAGTGGTAGGCGTTGCGCCGCACGGTTTCCCGCCACCGGTTCATTCCCGAGCTGCGCAGCCGAGCCGCGCGCGGTTCCAACCCGACCTGAGTTGAAACGAGCTGCGCCAGTCGATCTTTCAGAGCAAGGGTGAGCGTGGGATCGATATCCTGGCTTCGGATCGGCATGGGCTTGCTCGGGACCTCCGCACCGCAAAACGGCGATGATCAACTGCTGTTCTGCAGGTTGCCGGAGATCTCCCTCAAGCCGACATCCAAACCTTGTTGGTTCAAGAGGATGATGCGCTTAGGAGGACGCGAGAGTGGAATACTTGACCCCGAACATGGCTCTTGGCTCGCTTCGATGCCCCGCCGACAGGTTGCCGCCCTTCCCTTGACTGACGGTCCGCGATAGCGAGGGCGAATCCGCAAGCCCGTGCGTACCCTCACCGTGCAAAGGCGCCCCGGGCGGAGTAACATGACCTCGGCGAGGCGAGTCAGCCTCGGTTGAGAGTCAAATGGAACGGCTGGGCGCAGTTGAATCGAAGAGACGGGCCCGGCGGCGGTGCTTCTCGACGTTGGCCAAACTGCGGTTACCAGGACCAGTGGGAGATCTTCGTGCCCGCCGGGCGCACGCCAATTCCGATGAGTTCGGGCCCTACGCTCGGATCGGAGCGTAATCTATGGCACTTCAACATCTGGGAACATTTCTCTGTGACTACCTAGTGACGGGACAGGACGCCAGGCACACTCTCATCAATACGTTCCACAATATCGGGCACCAGGGAGCGTTCCCGGCGGTCAAGCTTCCGTTCTGCTTCGTGGTCGAACTTCAGGGCGAGGGAGAGCCGTTCAGGGTCGTCCTCGAGGGACCCCCCGGTGACAAGCTTCTTCTGGAAGGTGTGGCTGGGGTCCCCGATCCGGACAAACGCGACCACGCATTCCAGCAATGGACCACCACCTTGACTGCCGAACTGGTTCCTGGTGTGTTCCCCGTGCCTGGCGTGTATTCGATCACTGTCTACAGTGGTGAAACTGAGATTCACCGTCGAAGGTTTGGAGTCTTCCCCGCACCGGATTCCAAGCAGGCATCGGGGGCCTCATGAGGAGACGATGGCGATGTCAATGACTTTGACCCGAAACCAGGACCTGCGGGTTGAAACCGTAGTCGAGGGCGGCTACCGGCTGAGGTGGGTCGAATACTCGGAGTTGATACTGGCGCCGGTGGGGCATCGGGCCGAGAGTCAGGTTCCGGACCTCGTGGCATGGGTGCGGAGCCGTATCGATGGGTTGAATGAGGCTGATCCCGGCGCGCTTCCCCCTGACCGGCATGCCGTTTCGGCGTGTCTGCACGCGATCGGAGTGATGGCGGGCTGGTCCAGCGTCAACCCTTCGTACCCGCGAGTGAGTTCGTTAGGAGAGGGCGACTTGATCCTGGAATGGATCCACGGGGATCGAGAACTGCTGCTGTTCGTCTTCGCCGACGGATTTCTGCGACTGCACCAGATTGAGAGAAGGTCGGGCCGGATCGAGCGTCAAGAGGTTCAGAGCATGCCCGCGAACGACGCGCTACTGGAAGCGGCGGCCTGGCTGGGATAACCGCGGCATCGGCATGAACGATCGAGTGACCGACGACGAAACGTTGCTGCGTGGGATCAAGCCGCACTATCTTCGATACGACTCGGCTCGCCAGAAATGGGGCGCCGGCTTCGAGGCGTTCTTGCTGCGAGAGCAGGACCTTGAGGATGGGTTGTCGGTGTTGCGGCTGGCCATGTTTGTCGGGCCGAGCGCCGCGGTAAAGCCCTGGCTGCCAGCCGTCGCATCGCTGACTGCGGAGGATGTCCGCGTACCCCCGCGAGGGCTCGACGTCGAGACCAAGCCGACGAACCCCGCCGGGGCGTTCATCACGGGCCTACCTCGAAACCTGCTCCTCTGCCGGGCGGCTACTGATGCAGAAGCGGCTCGGGCCATCGAACTCGCCGACGAACTGAGCAGGGCAAGCAAGCTCATCGTGGATCCGCCTTCGGATGTGGCGGCGAAGCGACTGAAAGCCCTGGGACTGGCAGGACGTTGAACTGGACGTCATAGTCTTCAGGCGCTGTCCCTTCCATTCGCCTGCGCTGTGGAGCAACTCCGAGATGAGACGGCGCGCCGGCTGCGCGGGCGGCTTCGAGTCTCACCCATCGATCCCACCGTCCGACCGTCAATCGTGCACCATGTTTGAGAGGTCGTTGGGATGTGGGAACTGGACCTGAGGGCGTTCGCCACGCCCTCTGCGACGGCGCCCGCCTCTCGTCCTGGGATCTCGGGCATCCTGCCCGCTCCGTGCGCACTGACACAACGCAAGCGGTACGCTTCGTGGAGAGCGATCTTCCTTTTGGAAAAAGCCATCGATCGTCATCCCCGCAGAAGTAGCCCTCTGCGTAGTCTTACTCCACAAGGCCGGGATCCATTCCCCGGAACAGAACGCGTAGATCCCGCACTCTCTCCTGCGTGGACCAGAAGCGGTCGGCGTAGACCTGGATAAGGTGTGTCTGTACCGAGCTGAAGTCGGCCGGCGTACAGCGAGAGCTCAGTGCGACGCGACGGTGTTGGCCGATGGAGTTACGCGCCCGATCGAGCCAGTTGGGGCGACGCGCCAGGTCATAGCGAATGGATCACCGCTTTATGCAGTAGCTCTCCACCCAGTGCAACTTCTGCGGGGATGACGATGGTGGGCTGCGGGGCCTGAGGGTGTGGTTCGTGTTCGGTTGGTGTAGTCCGGGGTCGGAGGCATGACGCGCCGAGTCCTGGCGAATGGATCCCCGCTTTGTGAAGTGAGATCACGCCCATCGCGATTTCTGCGGGGATGACGATCGCGGGGTGCCGGACGCGGGGGACCTCCGCCCGAAGCGAGGGGCCCCGTTTCCCCAGCCAGGCCAGGAGACATCGTCATCCTTGGGCTTGACCCGAGGATCCAGCGGTGTAAGTGCCGCAAGCAGTTCCCGTGAAGCCCGCCCGACCGAGCCAGTTGGGGCGACGCGCCAGGTCATAGCGAATGGATGACCGCTTTGTGGCGCAAGCCACCCCCCAATGCAACTTCTGCACTGAAAGTGATCACCGCCGCCGGGTTTCCGGAACCCCTCGGAACGCAGGTTGCGGTCGATCCGTCAGGCTCCCCTTTCGGTGCTTCCCGCAAGGCTTCCTGCCCTCGTCTTCCGAAGGGATTCTCCGCTCAACTCGAACCGATGCGCGTT
>SYKE01000009.1 GCA_005798285.1 Actinomycetota bacterium | reverse complement strand
GCTTCGAGGGGTGTGCCTGAACATCCTGGCAACGGTGGACTGTAGGGGAGCGGCAGATGCGAGGACCGAGCTCGCGGCCAATCCTCGGAGGGCTCTGAGGCTGATCGGGGTCTGATTCCCGACAATCGAATCACCGTGCCCTCTGGGGGGGTTGCCGCTCGGTTCGGGCACCTCGAACTCACGCAACGTTGGTCGACAGCTGGCCGGCACTCCGGCGTTGCCCGATTTGAGGCGTGAAAGCGGGCAACTTCACCGGGTGATGGAGCAGAGATTCGTCTTCGGAACTTGATCGCCACAGTCATTTCAGCCTTTCCCCGCCTGAGTACAATTCCCGCGACAACTGCCAGCCTGCTGCTTAGAAGGCTAGCTGTTGCAGTCCTGTGACAGAGCGTGCACCCGGTGGAAGTCGAGATTCCCGAAGCCGACCGGGATCGGCCTCAGTTCTTCCCGCCGGTGGTGGAGATGCCTTCAATGAAGGTTCGCTGCGCCAGGAAGAAGAGGACGATGATCGGCAGCGTGAAGATGCTGGCGGCGGCCATCAACTGACTCCACTTGCCTCCGTAGGCCGACGTGAACTGCTGCAGACCGTAGGCCAGCGTGTACCGGATGGGGTCGTTCAGGTAGAGCAGGGGCCCCAGAAAGTCGTTCCACGCGTGGAGGAATTGAAACAGCGCGCACGTTGCGAGCGCGGGCCGGGAGAGCGGGAGAATGACTCGGGAGAAGATCGTCCACTCCCCGGCGCCGTCGACTCGCGCCGCCTCCGACAACTCCATGGGAAGCGTGCGGTAGAACTGAGTCAGCAGGAACACAAAGAACGGCGCGGCGAAGAACGCGGGGACCATCAGCGGCAGATAGGTGCCGTACCATCCCAGCGCCCGAAACAGGCTGAACACCGGGATCATGGTCACCTGACCAGGAAGGGCCATGGTCGAGATAATCAGCATGAAGAGCGCTCCGCGGCCCCAGAACTCGATGCGCGCGAAACCGTACGCCACCACGGCGCTGGAGAGCACCGCTCCGATCACGGTGACCGCACACAGCAGCAGCGTGTTTCTGAGGTACACGGTGAAAGGAACCGTCTTCAGGGCGGCGGGATAGTTCTCGGGCTGAGCGGGGCTGGGGATGAGGCTCTGGATCGAAATCGGGGCCGCGGCGGCCCCCGATTGCGGAAAGATCTGGGCGTCGGTCTTCAGCGAGGTGGAGACCATCCAGGCCAGAGGCAGCAGCGGCGGCAGACTCAGCAGGCAGAGCGCGGCGTACAGAAGCACCTTTTGTGCTCGGCTCATCCCGTGGAGGCGAGTCTTACTCCGCATAGCCGATTTCCTTGCGACGGGCCTGCTCGCGACTGAGATCGTTGTCCAGCTTCGCCAACGCCTCTTCCGGTGAGAGCGTGCCCCGAACCGCCGAGTCCTCAGTCCGCTTGATGCCGTCCATCAGAAACACCTGATAGGGGACCGGCGGGAGCGGTTGGATGTTCTCGCTGGGCAGCACTTCCAGGAATGTCCGGAACTGCGGGTACTTGCGAAGGTATTCCTGATACTTCGGCGCCGCCGCGATGGTGGGGGAGAGCGGGAGCCAGCCACCCATCGTGTAGAACTCGGCGGCACGCTCCGGCTGGGTGAGGCCGGACCAGAACTTGACGAACTCCCAGGCGCCCTCTCGCTGTCGGGCGGCCTTCGGGATCACCATGAAATTGCCGTTCGACCACCCCGACATCGTGCGGCCACCGGCGGGCGGCGGGATCGGCGCGACGCGATACTCCAGATTTGGCGCGAATTTGCCGACCTGCTCGACTCGCCATTGACCGTCGATCAGGATGGAGTAGGATCCGCTGATGAACGGCCATTCGACCGAAAAGCCGCCGGTGTTCAGCCCGGACTCGAACCGAACGACGTTTGCAAATCCCAGCTTCTTGCGCTCGCCGGTGAGAAAGCTCAGGGCGCGCAGGTTCGGTTCCGTGCGGATGGTGAGATCGCCGGTCTCCCAGTTGAAGAAGCCTCCTCCGAAGAGCGGGGCCATGTGGCGGAAGTCCTTCGGAAGAAACCCGATCCGGCTCAGATTTCCGCCGGAGTCAAAGCGATTCAGCTTCTCTCCGAGCTTGACGAGTTCTTCCATCGTGGTGGGGAAATGGTCCGGATCCAGACCGGCCTCCCGGAAGTGGTCCGGCCGATAGTAGCAGGCGTGGATGTTAAGACCGATGGTGAGCCCGTAGAGGTGGCCCCGGTAGCGCCCCAGCTTTTTGACGATCGGGTACGCTTCGCGCTCAAATCGATCCCGCTCTTCTTGCGTCATCAACTCATCGAGGGGAGTGAGGAGCCCATTGTTTGCCCAGGTGGGGATCACCGGGTTCCACTGCGCCATCACATCGGGCGGGTCACCGCCGGCAGCGGCGAGCAGGAGTTTGACGTCGGCGCCCTGGGTCGGCACCGAGAGCGCGACCAGCTCGTACCGGGACTGGCTGTCGTTGAACTTGCCGACGATCTTGTCGACCACGTCCTTCCACTCACCGGTCCACATGTGCCACATTCGCACAGGCGTTCGGCCGGGATAGGTCCGCCGGGCAGGCGTCGGCGCCAGCAGAAGCGCTCCTAGCCCGACGACGCCGACGGCGGCGAGAAGAGCTCGCATGCCCCTCGCGAGGTTGGATGTTTGCGGCGCGACTTCAACTGCCATAGTGAACCCACCGGCTCTGCGTCTTGAACAGCGCCCCTGTGATCGTGACGACGATGAGGAAGAGGATCCAGGCCATGGCGCTGGCATAGCCCATGTCGAAATAGCGCCAGGCCCGGTCGAACAGGTAGAGGGCGTAGAACAGCGTGCTGTCTTCCGGGCCCCCCTGTGTCATCACGAACGCCTGGGTGAAGTACTGGAAGGCGCCGATCACACCCATCACCACGTTGAAGAAGATGACGGGGGTCAGCATGGGGAGAGTGATCCGCGTAAGCCGCTGCCAGGGGTTTGCGCCATCAATGGTGGCGGCTTCGTACAGGTGCACCGGAACGTCCTTGAGGCCGGCCAGGTAAATCACCATGCTGCCGCCCACGCCCCAGATCGACATTCCCACCAGACTCCAGAACGCCCAATTCTTGTCTTGCAGCCAGGCCGGCCCCGTGATCCCGAAGTTCCTCAGAATCCCGTTCACCAGCCCGATCTGGGGGTTGAGGATCCACATGAACACCACCGACGTCGCGACCACCGGCACGATCGAAGGCAGGTAGAAGATGGTGCGAAACACGGAGATGCCGGGCACGGCGTGGTTCAGGAGCAGCGCTAACGCGACGCTGCAAAGGGTTCCGAGCGGCACCGCGATGAGGGCGTACTTGAACGTGATCCCCAGCGATTTCCAGAAAAGCGGGTCATTCTGGAACAGGGTCGCGTAATTGGCGGCGCCCACCCAGCGAGGAGCCGAGACGATGTCGTACCGGGTGAATGAGAGGTAGACGCTGCTGAAGAACGGGATGGCGGTGAAAATGAGAAACCCGATCAGCCACGGGCTGATGAAGGCAAACCCGACCAGGTGCCGCCGCAGCTTTCCCACACTCGACCTCCCACACCGCAGGTCACCCGCTGTCTATGATTCGGGGCGCACACCCCACCGACACCGTTAGCTTGCGAGGGGATGGGAACCTCCCACCGTTCGCGCGCTGCCCCGGCAGCCTGCTCTCCGCCGCGAAGTGGTTGGGCGATAGGGATGTTCCGCGGCCAGGCCCGAACCCTCCAGCAGTTAGAGTGGATGGTGTTACAGGTCCTTCAAGAAGGAAGGCTGGCAATGAAGGTTGTGATTCCGGGCGGTTCGGGTTCTCTGGGTCAGGCCATCGCACGCTCCCTCACGGCTTCCGGGCACGAAGTGGTGATCCTGAGTCGCGGCGCCAGGGCGGCTTCGGGACGGGCAGTCCACTGGAATGGCCGCACGTTGGGTGACTGGGCGTGTGAACTCGATGAGGCAGACGCCGTCGTCGTACTGGCGGGCAAAAGCGTGAATTGCCAGCACACCCCCGCAGCGCGGGATGAGATGCGTCGATCGCGTCTGGAAAGTGTGGCAGTCGTCGGAAAGGCGATGGCAGCGTGCAGTCGGCCGCCGCACACCTGGCTGCAGGCATCCTCTGCCACAGTCTATTCCCACCGCTACGATGCGCCGAACGATGAAGAGCACGGCCAAATCATCGCTCGAAGTCCGGACACTCCAGAGCACTGGCGGCACAGCGTGGAGCTGGTTCAGGATTGGGAGCGGGCCGCACAAACCGCTTGTCCTCCCGAAACACGACTCTCGTTGCTTCGAATCGCCATGGTGATGGCTCTGGGGCCGGATGAGACCTTCAACCTGCTGTATACTCTCGCGCGGCGCGGGCTTGGTGGTTCCATTGCGGGCGGCCGCCAGATGATGTCGTGGATTCACGAGGTCGACTTTGTTCGGGCCGTAGAATTCGTGCTGGAACATCCGGAGCTCGTCGGGCCGGTGAACCTCGCGTCACCCCACCCCGTCTCTCAGCGAGAATTCATGCGAGTGCTTCGGCAAAGCGCTGGGATTCCCATCGGATTGCCGGCGACTGCCTGGATGCTGGAATTGGGTGCGCGTGTGCTGAAGACCGAGTCGGAACTCATCCTCAAGAGCCGGTTCGTGGTTCCCGGCAGGCTTGCGTCGGCGGGTTTTGAGTTCGAGTTTGCCACGTGGGAGGCTGCGGCCCGCGACCTGTGCGCTCGATGGAGAAGACAATGACGGCAAAACTCAGCTCGGTGGAACACGCCTCAACATCGGCGGGCCCGGTGATCGTTTATGACGGCGAGTGCGGGTTTTGCAATTCGACCATCCAGTTCGTCCTGCGGACGGATCGGAGCCGACGGGTCCGCTTCGCTCCGCGGCAGGGGAACTTCGGCGGCGCAGTGCGGGAGCGCCATCCGGAACTGAAGTCCGTCGTCTCGATGATCTGGCTCGAGCCCGCCGCCGACAAACAGCCGGAGCGCACAGCGGTGCGATCTGAGGCGGTGATCAAGCTGGCGGAGTATCTCGGAGGCTGGTTCCGCCTCGCGACCGTCGGGCGACTCCTCCCGGTTCCGGTTCGAGATGCGCTCTACGATGTGATCGCACGTTACCGCAAGCGCCTCCCCGCCGGCCGGCAGACGTGTCTGCTGCCCACCCCGGAGCAGCGCGCGCGCTTCCTGGATTAGTTCCCCCTGTCCGCGCCTGTTCCCCCAACGAGGTGAGCCATCCACGGCTCACCGTGGCGATCCGAGGACGGCGCCTGTCGAAGCGACTGCCGGCGGTATCCGGTTCTTTCCGGCGGAAGTTCAACTGATCGCTTGACGGAAGCACTCCATCAGGATGGTCAACTCCTTTCCGTTCCATTTCCAGAGATGGTCCGCAGTTCGGCCGAACGAGGTCCCCAGCATGGTGCCCTCGGTGTGAATTCGGTAGGACTCGCCCGGGGCGAGGGGATAGTCATCCAGGGGCGGATCGAAGCTCGCGTCGGCCTCCCGGAAGTAAGACCGGTAGTGAACGTGCCATCGAAAGCGCTCATCCGGTCGCTCCGCCAGCCAGGTCCGGTACTCATCCGGATAGAGGTACAGCACTCTCGCGTTTTCCCCAACAATCAGGTCGGCTGCCACCAGGCCGGGCTCCGTCGACGTAAAGACGATGAATGGATCCTCTTCCACCCCCATGACCGCCGACAAGGCCCCGCGCTGTCGGACAAGTCTGGGGCCATATCTCTCCAACCACGGGATCAAGGCGCCTCCGATAATGCGACACTGCATTTCTGCCTCGATATCGAGGCGCTCACGCGGGGTAATCGGCCGCTCCATTCGACGGTCGGCGATGAATGATCGCAAATCGTCAAACCAAATCTGTCCTTCGACATCCATTCCTTTACTCCACCTACCTGAGTTTCGATCCCACTGCAACCTCACCGCTGCGGGTTTCATCCACCCTCTCGGTTTCCGATCCTGAGGTCGGGCCTCGCGGTGTCGGATCGCCCGGCTAGAGTTCATTTGCGGTAACGCTGATCTTATTGGGACACGGATGTGGATGACTACAACGAAAGTCCCGGGCTGGGTATCCGGAACACGTACACGAACTCGGAGTGTTTCGGCCACTCAATGGGATTTGGCGCAGACTGAGAGGAGGATTGCTCTTCAAAGAGGATCGAGTGAGTTCACATGCAGCACCGAGAAAGACACCAGACGGACCGGATCGGTTGGCTCCGGGCAGCGGTGCTGGGCGCCAACGACGGCATCGTCTCCACCGCGAGCCTGGTGCTCGGTGTGGCGGCCGCACGAGGCAGCCAGCAAGCGGTCCTTGTGGCGGGGGTGGCAGGACTCGTGGCCGGGGCCATGTCCATGGCGGCCGGAGAATATGTTTCCGTCAGCTCGCAGGCGGACACGGAGCACGCGGCTCGGGAGTGTGAGCGCCGGGAGCTTGCGGAACAGAATCCCGCCGAACAGGCGGAATTGGCGGCTATTTATGTAGGCCGCGGACTCGAACCTGAGTTGGCCAAACAGGTCGCGGAGCAACTCATGGCACACGATGCGCTGGGCGCCCACGCTCGCGACGAGCTCGGCATTTCGGAAACCATGAGCGCCAGACCCATTCAAGCGGCCTTCGCATCGGCGGGCGCCTTCGCGGTTGGGGCGGCACTTCCTCTCTTGCCGGTGGTGATGGCGCCTGCCTCACTCCTGGCAGTCGTCGTGGTTGCCATCTCCTTCGTCTTTCTCGCGCTGCTCGGGGGACTCGCGGCCCATGCCGGAGGCGCATCCATCACCGTCGGCGCGGTGCGCGTCAGCTTCTGGGGCGCCCTGGCGATGGGAGTGACTTCCGGGATTGGCGCCCTGATTGGGAGGGCCGTGTAACCCTGCTTGCCGTCTCCCGGTAGCCGGCGGCCTGACCACCGGTGTGTTCGGCCCGGCCCCAATGCCTCCCAGGCCGTCGCAACGGCGTCGGGCGCGTGAGCTTCTGCGCTCCGTCGCGCCGCTGGGAGGACCAGCCCGACCGAGCCCTCCCAGCGGCGCTCACGAGGACGGATCGGGTCAGGCGGAAGCCGCCGGACCCGCCCCCTTTGTAAACCATTGCCTCTCAAACCAGAAGGCCACGTTCACGAGGCCGATCATCACCGGAACCTCGACCAGCGGGCCGATCACGGCAGCGAAGGCGGCTCCGGAGTTGATGCCGAAGACGGCAACCGCGACGGCGATCGCGAGCTCGAAGTTGTTGCTTGCCGCCGTAAAGGCAAGGGTGGTCGTTCTCTCGTAGTTGGCTCCGAGCTTTCTGCCCATCACGAACGAGACCAGGAACATCACCACGAAGTAGACGAGCAATGGAATGGCAATGCGGACCACATCCATCGGGATCCGAACGATGTACTCGCCCTTGAGGGAGAACATCACCACAATGGTGAAGAGCAGCGCCACGAGCGTGATGGGGCTGATCCGGGGTATGAACTCCCGCTCGTACCACTCGCGTCCCTTTGCCCGCACCAGGGCGAACCGGGAGATCATCCCGGAGAAGAACGGGATGCCCAGGTAGATGAACACGCTCTCGGCGATGGCGGGGATGGTTATGCGCGAGAGGTCGACATCTCCGAGGCTCACGCCCACCAGCGGAGGCAGCACCTTCACGAAGAACCAGGCGTAGATTGAGAAGAAGAACACCTGAAACAGGGAGTTGAAGGCCACCAATCCCGCGGCATAATCACGGTCGCCGCGAGCCAGGTCATTCCACACGATCACCATGGCGATGCATCGCGCCAACCCGATCATGATGAGACCCGTGGCGTACTCAGGCTTGTCCGGCAGGAAAACCAGCGCCAACACAAACATCAGGACGGGGCCGATGACCCAGTTCTGCACGAGCGAGAGCAAGAGTACCGGCACGTTTCGAAAAACCCGGCCCAACTCCTCGTAGCGCACTTTGGCAAGGGGCGGATACATCATCAGGATCAGCCCAACCGCGATTGGGATGGACGTCGTGCCAACCGAGAGGCTGGTGATCCCGCTGACCAGCGCGGGAGCAAGAAAGCCGAGTCCGACTCCCAGCGCCATCGCCAGGAAGATCCAGAGCGTGAGATAGCGATCCAGGAACGAGAGCCTTCCAGGTGCGTTGGGGCACACCGACGGCGAGTCTTTTGCAGGGGCACTCACCGTTCGGTACCCCGAAGCGAGGAATTCTCCAGCTCGTCGACGAGGGCAAGGACTCTCGCTTGGATGGCGTCTCGAACCGAACGCACGCCTTCGATGGACTTACCCATCGGGTCCGCGAGGCCCCAGTCTTCGCTGATGTACGTGCCGGCGGGACACATGTCGGCTTCTACGCCGCAGCCCATGGTGATGATGCGATCGGACGCCTTCGCCATCTCAGCGGTCAGCAGCTTCGGGGCGTGGCCGGCCAGGCTGATGCCCAGCTCTTGCATCGCCTGCACCGCAACGGGGTTGACCTGCCCACCGGGGGCAGTTCCGGCGGACTGGGCCTCGGCGTCGATCCCACGCTCCCGAATCAGGTCGTTCAGAAAGGCTTCGGCCATCTGACTGCGCCCGGCATTGTGGACGCACACAAACAGAATTCGCTTCATAGATCACTCACAGCATCAAGACAGGAGCTTGACGACATTGGGGTTCTTACCGGAGCAGGAACCAATGGGCCGGCAGCTTGTAGCCCATCGATGTGCCCCAGCGGCACGAGACGGGAGCATGTATTCGGGTACGCCTACGAGCAGCAGGCCGTAGATGACTCGACCGCCAGATCTCGACAACCGCCCCTCTCAGGTCCGGCCACGAACTGACCGATAACCACGAGCGCCTCGGCATGGATCGAACAGTAGGTCCAGCGACCCCGCTTCTCCATGCGAATCAGTCCGGCGAGCCGTAGCTCTTTGAGGTGGTGAGAGATGGTGGACGTGATCCGGTCCTCGCCGGTGACGCGGCAACATACTTCGCCCACGGAAAGCGATCCGGCGGGCCGGACCATGCCCTCCTCGTGGACTTCCACTCCGCACTCGTCTCCCGCGCAGCAGCGGAGGAGCTGAAAAATGCCCAGCCGGGTGGGGTCGCCGAGCGCCTTAAACATCAGCGCGAGTTCAGCCTTCGATATTTCTACGTTCATAGAACTATCGTGCCGTACCTTGGGGCCGCTGTCAACCTTGCCGGCTGACGGAATCTTAAACGCTCGTTCAGCGATCGAGGGACGTGACTCGCGTTGGTTGACCACCCGAGTCGGTTGTGGGAGTGGAGGATCGCAGGAGCAGTTCCTGGACCAGCAGGTCGTGTTCGAGAGAGAAGTCGGGCAGCTTCTCACCGCGTACAACGGCGGCGAACTCGCGAAGATCACGGATCTGCAGCGTGGCTTCCGGCAGTTCCCTGGTTTCCCACGCTCCGCTGCTGTCGGTCCAGACTTCCAGGGGTTGCACCGGCCGATTTCCCAGATGTCCGCTGCCGAGGTGGGGGATGACGGCGCCGCCGCGGGTCCCGTAGAGCTCGATGCGGCGCTGGTGGGGGTGCATTTCGAGCGCCGGAACTTCGATCACCGCCCAGCCGCGCTCGTAGCCGAACACGGTGAGTGCGTTGTCGACGAAAGCTCCGGCATCCGGGTGGTGTCGACCGTGAAAGGGGGTTACCCACTTTGGAGCGCCCAGGAGCGCCGCCATTAGGTCGATTACGTGTCCCGCCATCTCGAAGTAGATCCCTCCGGGATGCCAGGCGAAATCCCGCAGGAAGAGATCGTACTCCCTGAGGTCCTTGGGGAGCCGGGCCCGGAAGTGGTAAACCTCGCCAAACACACCGGTCCGCGCGAGGCGGAGCAACTCCTGAACCGCGGACATATAGCGGAAGAGGTACAGCATCTGAAGGTGGAGACCCCGCTCGCGTGCCGCTGCAGCGAGTGCGGGGAACTCATCGGCGTCCCAGCCCGCGGGCTTTTCGAGGAGCACCGGGTATCCGGCCGTCAGGGCGAGGCGGGCGGACGCGATGTTGTTGTAGACGCGCCCCTCAACGACCACCCCGTCCAGGGACTCCGAGAGCACCTCGGTGCTGGACGATGCGATCCGAAACCCCGGAACCGTCCCCTCCCACTCGGCGCGCCGCGACGCAACCACTGCGGGTTCCGGATCCCAGCCGGCAACGAGCGTGAATTCGTCGGGATGAGCGGCAATCTGCCGCACCAGCCCCCGGGCATGCGTGTGCCACATTCCGATCATACCGAGCCGAAACGAAGTCATCGCCGATCTCCGTGAATGCGAGGGGTGAGGCTCCAGGTCACTCCCGAGGACGGCGACCTCTCTGGCTCGAGAGACTCACACGCGGGAGGGCTCGATCCGAACGCAGATCGGCCGAGCGACATTGAGGGTCGAGCGGATCGCCTCCAATCGGCCCCCGGCTTGGATGCGAAAGACCTGTACGTGGCCGGAGCCGGCGTGCACGGCGATGAGAAAGTCACGATTGAGGATGAAGCCGCGAGGGATGAGACCTCCGGACGGGGTGTGATCGACCGGAATAGGCCGACCGTCGGCAGAAATCCGATAGCGGCTGATGCTCTCGTGGCCGCAATTGGAGGTGTACAACACCTGTCCGTCCGGATGGCACAGCACGTCGCCGCTCCAACTCTTACCTTCGATGCCGATGGGGAGGGTGTTTACCGAACCGAGCACCCGTGGCGACTCTCTCAAATCGATCGTTGTGACCCGATTGTCGGTTTCGTGGAGGGCATAGAGCCAGTTGCCGGAGGGGTGGATGCACAGGTTGCTGGGACCACTGCCTCGCGGGAGCGCCACGTGGTCAGCGCCATCGGCGATGAGTGCGCCCCGCGATTGCTGCACGGCGTAGGCCGTCAGGCGATCGAGACCGAGATCGGAAGCCCACGCGGTTCGTCCGTCGGGTGTAACGTGGATGGCGTGCGCGTGCGGCGCCGTGCCGCCGGGTTTCGGATGGACAACTCCGCCTAACGGCTCCGACAGTCGGCCGTCCGCTTCGATGCGGAGGGCTGCAACGCTGCCGCCGCCGTAATTGGCGACGTACGCAGTTCGCGCGGCGGGATCGAAGGAGATGAAGCACGGGCCGCTCCCGAAGGAAGACACCTGGTTCAACTCCTTCAGTGGACCGGCTGTGGCAATCTCAAACGCTGTGACGGAGCCGACTCCCGCGCCCCGGAAGTTGCCGACCTCGTTCACGGCATACAACCATCGGCCGTTGGGATGGATCGCCATGCTGGACACGTTGTCGGTGTGCGCCACGACTTCAGCCGCGGTGAGACGACCCGTTTGTGTTTCCAGTCGACAGCGCCAGATGCCGGTTCGGGCCCGGTCGGTGTAGCACCCGATGTAGATGTCGAGTGCTTCCGCAGCGGTTACGGGTTGGGGGAGGGTGGAAGCCAGGCCTGCGGCGAGCGTGGCGCGACGGGACATTCGCATCGGGTTGCTTTCAAAGTTCATTTCAGCCAAAGAGGCTGCGAAGGGGAACCCCACCATCCATGAGCGCGGTGGGCCGGCCCTGAGGATCGGGGATAGTCATGTGAGGGTTGATGCCGAGTGCATCAAACACCGTTGCCGAGAGGTCTTCGGGGGATACGGGATCTTCGACCGGGTAGCCTGCCTGATCGTCCGACTTGCCGAGCAATGCGCCGCCCCGGATACCCGCACCCGCCAGCAGAGCGGGAAAGCAGTAGCTCCAGTGGTCTCGACCCCACTGCGCATTGCCTTTGGGCGTTCGGCCCATCTCACCGAGACAGACCACAAGCGTTTCTGCCAGCAGTCCGCGTTCGTCCAGATCTGAGAGGAGAGCGGAAAGACCCTGATCCAAACCCGGGAGAAGGTGTTTTCTAACATCGTCGCTGTTTCGATGGGAGTCCCAACTGTAGCCGTCAGGAGCATCCCACAAGACCGTCACAAAGCGAGCGCCTGCCTCGATCATCCTGCGTCCCATCAGGGCGGTCTGCCCGAAGAGATGCCGTCCGTAGCGATCCCGCATCTGGTCGGACTCTCTTTTCAGGTCCAGCGCTGCGTGGATACGGTTGGATGACAGCAGATCCAGGGCACGACGTTGGCGGTTGGAGAAGAGGCCCGGATCCCGACCCTCCAGTTCTCGTCTTCGATCGTCGAACTGAGCGAGGAGGTCTCGTCGTCGGTCGAGCCGGCTCAACGAAATCTGGTCAGGTGTCGAGAGTCCCTTCAGCCGAAAGTCGAGATCCTCGTCGCTGCACGCTCGAAAGTACGGGTTGTCCGTCGGTCCGCGCTTGCCGATGTTGGTTGCCAGAGGGTCGTAGGCGCGTCCCAACCAGCCGCCGTACTGGCCGGATCGGTCGTAACCCTGGATGTGGCCCAGCCGGTTGGGCAAGTAAACGAAGCTGGGAATGCCTCTTCTCCGCTCGGGAGACCGCTCGTCGAGATACTCCACCACTGAGCCCATTGCGGGCCAGTCCCGATCGGTCGCATCCACTCCCGCGGCGCCTCTCTGGGCGGGCGGCATCGGGTGGCCGGTCTGGATGTAATGGCAGGCGTTGTGGTCGTTCTGCGGATGCGTGACCGTCCGCACCACCGCGTATCGGTCCGACATGGCCGCCAACTTCGGGAGGTGCTCGCAGATTCGAAGCCCCGGCGTCTTGCTCGGGATCGGGCGGAACGGTCCCCGGATCGCCTCGGGAGCGTCGGGTTTGAGATCAAACGTCTCGAGTTGGCTGGGTCCGCCGAACAGAAATACGAACAGCACGGACTTCGCCCGCTCTCGCGTTGGGGCAGCGGCCTCCGCGTCAGGCGCTGTTCCCAACCCGAACAGCCCCGCGCCGACCCGCAAAACGTCTCGACGGGTGGGTCCGCTGCACAGGCGCTTTGATGTTCCTTGAACGGTCAGCATTCGTCTCATTCCGCTGAGGAGGATTACCTCAGTCTCGGTTTCCCCTGGGGTGCGACGATCTCCTGCCGTGCTTCATGCTTCGGCGGGCCAACTCGGGAACAAAGTCCAGGAGTTGGAAGCCGGAGTGATGAAACGAGAACTACGAAGCCGCGAGGGAATCAGGCTGCGGAACGTGCGTCGGCGTCGGCACCGGAGCAATGTCGGGGCCGACTGTGTGGGGGGTGCGATGCGATTGGTGATGGATGGCGTGCCGCCCGAGCCGCCCAGTCTGGTTGAGCCCGAGAAGTCCGGCAACGCTGCGTCTGAGGAGCGAGACGCACGAGTCGCATGGTTCCGGCATGCTCGCTATGGTCTCTTCATCCACTGGGGGCTTTATGCGGGGCCCGCGGGGAGTTGGAAGGGGGTGGAGTACCCTGAAATCGGTGAGTGGATCATGAAGTGGGCGTCGATTCCCGTGGCGGAGTATCGGGAACTGGCAGCGCAGTTTCGAGGGGACCGGTTCGACGCCGAGGAGATCGTGTCGTTCGCCCGCCGCGCGGGGATGCGGTACATCGTCATCACGACGAAACACCACGACGGATTCTCCCTCTTCCACAGCCAGGTGAGCGCCTTTAATGCCGTGGACGCGTCGCCGGCGGGCCGGGACTTCATCCGCGAGCTTGCGAACGCTTGCCATGCCGCAGGGATGCCCCTCGGTTTTTACTACTCTCAATCTCAGGATTGGACCCATCCGGGCGGCGCGGTGGTGCGAGATGAATACTGGGACGAGGCGCAGCGGGGGGACTTCGACGCCTATCTCTCCGAAATCGCCGAGCCGCAGGTTCGGGAGTTGCTCACGAACTACGGGCCAGTGGCCTTGATCTGGTTCGATACGCCCGTCCACATGAGCGACGAGCGTGCGACTCGATTTGTGAACCTGGTGCGCGAGTTACAGCCGAACTGTCTCATCAACGGTCGACTTCGAGAAGATCGGGCGGGATTCGATTACTCGTCGATGCGCGACAATCAAGCGCCCGACCGGGGCGCCGGGCATGCCTGGGAGACCCCGGCCACGCTCAACGACACCTGGGGTTACAAGGCGAACGACCACAACTGGAAGTCCGCAGATACCGTCAGCTTCAAACTGGTGGATATCGTCAGCAAGGGCGGCAACTACCTCCTCAACATCGGCCCCCGGGCGGATGGCTCAGTTCCGGAGGCGTCGGCAGAGATCCTCACAAAAGTCGGTGACTGGCTCCTGCCCCGCGGCGAGGCGATCTACGGCGCCGGTCCGACTCCCTACGGTGAGGAGCTTTCGGGAAGCGGCTATTTTGAGACGGACAAGCACTGGAAGTACCGAGAGCCCCAGGGATGGCGCTGCACCACCCAACCCGGAGCCTACTACTTCTTCCTCTTTGGAGACCACGGGGCCGAGTTCTCAACGCCCGGACTGCCTGGCGCTGTCGTCTCCGTGGATCTCCTCACCGATGCGGGGCCGGTGGCGCTGGCGCTATCCGCAGCAGACTCGGGCGTTCGCTTCCGACTTCCGTCTGAGGGCCGGAGCGTCCTGGGAGACGTGATCCGGGTTCGATTTCGGGAGTAACACGCGACTCCCGAGCTCCCACGAGTGGGATGCGCCGCAGACGGTCCAACTGCGGCATAGTCATCCGCCTCACCAGCAGGATGCTCATGCCAGCAGGCCCTGCACGACCGTGCCGGGACAGACCCGAATGGGTCTGTTCTGCCGGTCGGTGATCTCGGCGGTTTCGGGGTCGATCCCCAACAAGTGATAGATCGTCGCCGCCAGATCCCAGGGGTGCACGGGGTCCCGGGATGGATAGGCTGCCTGTTCATCGGAGGCGCCGTAGACGAAGCCCCGCGGGAAGCCGCCACCGGCCACGAGGGAGGTGTAGACCCCGGGCCAGTGGTCTCGCCCGGCGCCGGAATTGATGCGCGGGGTGCGTCCAAACTCGCCGGTCACGAGCAGGATCGTCTCGTCGAGCAAACCCCGCTGGTGCAGGTCCTTGAGCATCGCGGTGACGGTCCGATCCATCGGGGGAAGCAGCCGGTCCTTGAGATCCTTGAAATTGTTGCCGTGCGTGTCCCAAACCTGGCCGCGATCCCAGTAGACGGCGACGACCGGCACTCCGCGCTCCACCAGCCGCCGCGCCAACAGACAGCTCTGTCCGAAGCGATAGCGGCCGTAGTCGTTGCGAACCGAGTCCGCTTCCTGAGTCAGGTCAAACGCGGTGCGGGCCAGGCTGGATCCCAGAAGGTCGAAGGCGCGGCCCTGCAAATCGCCGAACCCGCCCGCGCCGCGACTGCGCTCTTTCAGCCGGGCCGCTTGCTCCACCTGATCCAACAGCGTGGCGCGCCGACCGAGGCGCAGCCGGGTGACGTCCGGCGCGAGACTCAGCTCACGGACTTTGAAGTCGGGCTTGCTCGGATCTCCGCGGACGTCGAACGGATCGAACTTCTGGCCGGCCAGACCACCCGTCTGACCCGGTACGTCTCCACCGGCGGAGAACATGGTTCCGCCGAGGGCGACGTAGCCTGGAACCAGACTCTGGGTCGGACGAAGGGCGCTCACGACCGAGCCGATCGGCGGGAAGTCGTCCGGGGAAGGGGGGAGGATGGTTCCGGGGCGAGGATGTGGCACGCCGGTCAGCACGGTGTATCCGCCGGTCGCGTGCTCCGTATCGGTATGCGTCATCGATCGAACCAGCGTGTAGAGATGCGCTACCGACCCCAGCCCAGGCACGTGTTCACCGAGCTCCAGCCCGGGGACCGAGGTGCGGATCGGTTTGAACTCACCCCGGATTTCGGACGGCGCATCGGGCTTCAGGTCGAAGATGTCCTGGTGTGCCGGTCCGCCGTACAGATCCAGAATGACCAGGGACCGGGCGCGTCGGGGCCGGCCGGCGGCAATCGCCTGGGCCGGGCAACTGTTCAGCCCCAGGATGCCCAACCCGCCTGCCGTCAGCACACTGCGTCGGCTGAGACCCTCGCAGGTGCGGACATTTGCCCTCCCGTGCGTCCCATCAATTGCCAGCATCCGGTAACCCAGCTCCTCGCCGTCGCATCAACGGCACTTCTTTGCCTCGTTCGACACCCCGTTATGGAGTCCCTCGCCTCGTCGCAGAACCTCAACAGAGCCAACCCTCGCGAAAATTCGGTCGTCGTGCTATCCTCTTCAGCCACCCCCTGGGTTCTGCGACACGCGGCTGACCTCTTTTGCCCCTGCTGGGGCATCCGAACCGTCCGATCGAATGACGGCAAGCCACTTCCCGCAGACTGTTGGGGACACGAGATCCTGGTGATCCCGTGTTTCAAGTGGACCCTGCACAGCCGAGGAGCTGTTGAGGGTTCGCGAACACGCCAAACAAACCGTGGGGCGGGGGACTGGTAGCCACGGTAGGCGCGCGGGATATTTGGGATGTCATCGTGACTACCCACGGTCTGTTCTCGATTCGGAACAGTCCGACGGTTTCTTCGCGCCCCAGTTATTCCGGAAGAACCGGAAGAGGTGAGCGAGTGAGTTTGGGTTTTGATGAACTTGGGTTGTCGGAAGCGACTTTGCAGGCGATTCGTGGAGTGGGCTATGAAGCCCCCACGACGGTGCAGGCTGAGTCGATTCCCTACCTGCTTGCGGGTCGCGACGTTGTCGTGCTGTCGCAGACCGGCACCGGAAAGACGGCGGCGTTTGGGCTCCCCCTGATTGAGAAGGTGGAACCGACGACTCGCCAGCCCGTCGGCCTGGTGCTCTGCCCCACGCGAGAGCTGGCGACTCAGGTTGCCGGCGCGCTTGAGGAATTCGGTCGAACCAGCCACGTGCGAATCGCCGCCCTGTGCGGTGGTCAGCCGATTGGTCGACAGATCGGCCAGCTTCGGGATGGCGCCCAGATTGTGGTGGGAACTCCCGGCCGCGTGCTGGATCACCTTCGCCGGGAAACCTTCGATGCGAGCACCGTCAGCTATCTGGTGCTGGATGAAGCCGACGAGATGCTCGCCATGGGTTTCGCGGAGGACATGGAAGAGATCCTGAAGGCGCTCCCCACCGAGCGACAAACGGCCTTCTTCTCTGCCACGATGCCGCCTCCCATCGCGCGCCTCGCCGAAACCTACCTCCGGGATCCGGTGCGGGTGGATGTGACTCCGAGGACGGGTTCCACTCTGGAGATCCGGCATCGGTTCTACGAAGTACCCTACCACCTGAAGTTTGACGCGCTCGTTCGAATTCTGGAATTGGAGCGACCTGGGCCGTCCATTCTCTTCTGCCGCACCAAGATTGCCGCTCAGGAACTGGGAGATCGGCTCGCCGAGTCGGGCTTCCGTACCGACAGCCTTCACGGCGACATGGTGCAGCAAGATCGCGACCGTGTGATGCAGCGCTTCCGCGAGGGGCGAGTAGAGCTGTTGGTGGCCACCGATGTCGCCGCTCGCGGACTCGACATTGAGGGCGTGACTCACGTCATCAACTTCGACATTCCGGGCGACGCCGAGGTGTACACTCATCGAACGGGCCGAACCGGTCGCGCCGGCCGCACGGGCGATGCCATCACCCTGATCGGACCCCGCGAGCGACGTCTGCTTCAGGCCATCTCCTACCGCCTGGGCGTGAAGATTGAGCTCGCCCGTGTGCCGTCCGCTTCCGCGATCCTCGAGCGCCGTCGGGAAGCCTTCCAGGAGTCGCTCATCGAGAGCGGCAGCCAGGATGGGCTCGAAGAGTTCCGCACGATGGTGGATGCGCTCACCGAGACGATGGACTACGAAACCATCGCCGCGGCGGCCATCCGCCTCGTGTGGGAGCAGAGGGGATACGGCTCCATCAGCGAGGATCCGGCCCCGAGGAAGTTTGTCGCCAACGGCCCGATGACCCGGCTCCAAATCTGGTCCGGCCGGGCACACGGGCTTCGGCCCGCCGACCTCGTTGGCGCGATCGCCGGCGAGACCGGTTTGCCCCGTCAGGTCGTAGGCGGCATCGAGATCCACGAAGAGTTCACTCTGTTCGAGGTGGCGGAAGAGGCCGAAGAGCTCGTGATCACGTCGCTCTCGCGGGCCCGCCTGCGCGGACGCCCGGTGAAGGTCGAGCGAGCCGCTCCGGACTCCCGACCGATGGTGCGCCGACCTCGTCCCGAGTTCAGCGCTCCCGGCAAGCCCCGCCGTGAGTTCGCCCGTCAGGGAGGCGGCGGCCGCGGCGAGTTCGACGCCCGCCCGCGCCGCAGCGGCTACGACCGCTAATCCCGGCGTTTCCGAACGCAAGACCCCACCGCGCACCTTGTGCGGTGGGGTCTTTTCATGCGGTTCTTGACAGGAGTACCAGCTCCCAGTAGCCCGGTGACCAACATGAGTCGCTCGTTCACCTCCCCATCGGCCAGTCCGGCCAGCTTCTGCCGGTGTTTTCGACTGCTGGAGTGAAGCCAACGGGTTGGGCCACTGAGACTCTCCGTTAAGTCGATGTTGGGGTAAGGCCCCAGTTGCTCCCCAGACAAAGCTGCTTCAGCCCACATCCGGAGCCTGGTGGCGACGGATTGGGCAGGAACTCATTGACGGACTCCGTAACATCCGTTTGAGCACAAGGTGCTTTCACGAGGTTCGATGAGAACAGCGATTGGACACGGCGCAGTGGCGCTGACCCTGGTAGTCGGAGCGGCAGCGGTGGTTTGGGCGGGTCCACAGGGGTCGCCGCAGGGTACATCCGCGCTTGCAGAGGGCGCTCAGGCGCTGCTGGCGAGGCGGTGTGTTTCTTGCCACGGGCCGGACTCGGTGGCGAGACGGGCCGGTCTGAGGTTGGATCGCCGTGATCTGGCGATCTCAAGGTTGCCGTCAGGGCGCACCGCCATTCAGCCTGGGAAGCCGGCGGAGAGCGAACTGCTGAAGCGGGTTTCCCTGAAGGCGACCGGAGTGATGCCGCCTCACGGCGCCGGCAAACCGCTGGATCCAAACGAGCAGCGTTTGCTGCGAAACTGGATATCGGCGGGCGCACCCTATCAGCCACACTGGTCGCTGCGTCCCCTCAGCCGCCCCGTGTTGCCCAGAGTGAGGGCCGGCGGTTGGAGTCGAACTCCCGAGGATCGCTTCGTACTTGCCCGGCTGGAACAGGAGAAGCTCTCACCGTCTCCTCCGGCCGATCGAGCCACGCTGATCCGACGCGTAACGCTTGACCTCACCGGGCTGCCGCCGACGCCTGCCGAAGTGAAGGATTTCGCCTCGGATGTCTCGTCCGACGCCTATGAACGACTGGTAGACCGACTCCTCGCATCGCCTCGCTTCGGGGAACGCATGGCAGTGGATTGGCTCGATGCCGCCCGCTACGCCGATACTAATGGCTTCCAGGTGGACCGGGATCGGGAGATGTGGCCGTGGCGAGACTGGGTTATACGGTCGTTCAACAGCAATTTGCCGTTCGATGAATTCACCGTGCAGCAACTCGCGGGAGACCTGTTGCCGTCCCCAACGCTCGATCAACGGATTGCGACCGGGTTTCTTCGCAACCACATGTTGAATGAAGAGGGCGGCATCATCCCCGAGGAGTTCCTGGTGGAGTACGTCGCCGACCGGGTCGAGACGCTCGGCACAATCTGGCTTGGGATGACGGTGGGCTGCGCTCGATGCCACGACCACAAGTACGACCCCCTCACACAGAAGGAGTATTATCGGCTCTTCGCCTATTTCAACTCCGCGAATGAGAAGGGGATCGGCAACTACGGGGCTCCCCCCAAGCTGAGCGCTCCGCCGCTTCTGCAGCTTCCTACAGATGAGCAGCGGGCCCGGTTCGAGCGGCTGAAGCTGAAAGTGGCGTCCGCGGAGAAGTCAGCGGCGATGGCGGCAGCCGCTCAGAAGGCGGAAGTCGACAAACGGCTCGCGGATGCGCTGAAGGAACTGAGCAACTACGAGCTCACCATTCCCACCATCATGGTAATGGAAGAGCTTCCGGCGCCGCGTCCGACCCACATCCTCACTCGGGGCCAGTACGACCGTCCCGGCGAGGCGGTTACACCCGGAACTCCGGAGTGTCTCCCGATGGGGCCGCCTGCGGTGACCCAGAACCGGCTGGCCCTGGCGCGCTGGCTCACGGATCGACGTAACCCACTCCCGGCGCGGGTTGCCGTCAATCGCTTCTGGCAAATGCTCTTCGGTGAGGGCCTGGTTCGCACTCCCGACGACTTCGGAATTCAGGGCGAGCGGCCGACCCATCCGGAACTCCTGGAGCACCTCGCGTGGAGCTTTTCGGCTCCCAAAGGTGAGGGAGGCGTCGGCCTCGGGTGGGACGTTAAGGCCCTGTTGAAGCGATTGGTCCTCTCCGCCACGTATCGCCAGTCGTCGGCGTACCGACCGGAACTTCAGGACCGGGATCCCGAGAATCGGCTCCTGGCCCGCATGTCGCGGGTGCGGCTGCCCGCCGAAATGATTCGAGATAATGCGCTCGCGGTAGCCGGGTTGTTGAAGGATCAGATCGGCGGACCCAGCGTGAAGCCGTACCACCCCCCGGGGCTCTATGAGCAGGTGGCGGCCACCAACACCACCTACACGCAGGGTGGGGCGGAAGAGCTTTATCGTCGCAGCATGTACACCTACTGGCGACGGTCGGTTCCGCACCCGGCGATGCTTGCGTTCGACGCGGGTTTTCGCGAGAAGTGTTCCGTTCGACGCTCTCGAACTTCCACCCCGCTGCAGGCGCTCAACCTGATGAACGATCCGACCTACGTCGATGCGGCGAAGGCCCTGGCCAGGCGGGTGCGTGAAGAGGGTGGTCCGACCGACGCCGAGAGGATTACATTTGCCTTCCGCCTCGTTCTGGCGAGAGAGCCCTCGGCAGCCGAGGCAGCGGTCCTGCTTCGACGGCTGCGGACTGCGCCCCGGCCCGGCCCGGAGGGTTCGGCCGCTGCGTGGGAGCGATTGGCGGCGACGCTGCTGAATCTGGATGAGACGATCCACCGTGAGTAGGGGGTCTGGAGATGAGTGTGGACGATAGACCCATCAACCGGTCTCAACCAGCATCGGTGGACTCTCCGCAGCGGAGAGCGTTTCTGTCCGGGTCAGCCGGCGCCCTCGCCCTGCGGTGGCTCTTTCAGAGCGACGAAGCCGTGGCTTCCGGGATCGGATCATCCGGAGGGGAAGGTCCTCACGCGGCGCCAAAGGCGAAGCGGGTCATCTACCTCTTTCAGGCCGGAGCGCCCTCTCAGGTGGACACATTCGACGCCAAGCCGGGATTGGCGGCCCGTCTCGGCGAGGAAATCCCGTCCTCGGTCCGCGGCGAGCAGCGACTGACCGGCATGACCTCCGGGCAGAAGAGCTTTCCCATCGCGCCAAGTCCGTTCAAGTTCGACCGCTGCGGCTCATCCGGAGCCTGGCTGAGTGAAACCCTCCCGCATCTTCGGAAACATGCGGACCGAATGTGCATTGTCCGCTCAGTCTTCACCGAAGCGATCAACCATGATCCCGCCACCACACTCATGCAGACCGGGCATCAACTCGCCGGCCGCCCGTCGTTCGGCTCCTGGCTGTCCTACGGTCTGGGGTCGCTGAACCGGAACTTGCCGTCGTTCGTGGTGCTCATCTCACGCCCGAGCGGCAAGACGAACGCCCAGCCGCTTCACGAGCGCATGTGGGGCAGCGGGTTTCTGCCCTCAGAACATCAGGGAGTGCGCTTCTCTCCGGGACGAGATCCGGTGCTCTATCTGAGCAATCCCGATGGCGTGAGCGCTGCTGACCGCAGGGCGATGTTGGACGATCTCGGAGTGCTGAACCGTGAGCGTGGCAAGACACATCGAGATCCTGCTGTGGAGAGCCGAATCGCCCAATATGAGCTCGCGTTTCGGATGCAAAGTTCTGTGCCGGAGCTGGCGGACCTGAGCCGGGAGCCCCAATCGACATTTGATCGGTATGGCCCTGAGTCCCGCAAACCGGGTACTTTCGCCGCGAACTGCGTGCTCGCGCGTCGCCTCGCGGAGCGGGACGTGCGGTTCATTCAGCTCTACCATCGAGGTTGGGATCAGCACACCGACATCCGGGGCGGCATCCCGAGCCAGTGCTACGATACCGACCAGCCGTCGGCGGCGCTTCTGGCGGATCTGGAAGAACGGGGGCTGTTGGAGGACACGCTCGTCGTGTGGGGAGGCGAATTCGGCAGAACCGTTTTCAGCCAGGGCAAGATCGAGTCCGGAAACTTCGGCCGCGATCATCATCCCCGGTGCTTCTCGATCTGGCTGGCAGGTGGAGGCGTGCGACCTGGCGTCACCTATGGCGAGACGGACGACTTCTCCTACAACATCGTCAAGGATCCCGTGCACGTTCACGACCTGCATGCCACGCTGCTCCACCTTCTTGGGTTGGACCACAAGCGACTCACCTTCAGGACCCAGGGGAGGGACTACCGGCTTACCGATGTCTCCGGTGAGCTGGTGACCGGTCTGATGAGCTAGCATCGAAGCCACGCCTCGGCGTACCGTCCCGGCGAACCGCTTCCTCGCCTTACGGATGTGCGAGTTCATCCCGGGCCAGTCGAAACCCGATACAAGGGGTGCACGTCGCCGGAATGTACTTGCCGGTTAGAGTCACCGCCGGCATCGGCATCCGGAATGAGACCGTCACGGCCTCCGCGCAGTCGGCCCAGGAACCGCCTCGCAGCACCTTGCGAACGCCGGTCGTGGGTCCAGTCGGATCCAACTCCGGGCTTTCGGAATAGTAATCGCGCTGATACCAATCGGAGGTCCACTCCCACACGGACCCCGACATGGCGTAGAGCCCATAAGCGTTTGGCGCAAACCGCCTCGACTTCAAGATGGAGAGTTCCAGGAAGCGATCGAAATCGCAGTTGACAGGGGAGGGCGGATCGTTTCCCCAGGGGTACCGTGAGTCCGGGAGCCCTCCACGAGCCGCCCGTTCCCACTCCGCCTCCGTCGGAAGCCGGTATCGCGCCTGCCGATTGGAGAGCGACTGAGCCAACTCCGTGCACTCCAACCAGGCGAAGCTGACCCCGGGCTTTTGCTCGTAACTCCACGTCAACGCCGAGTCCGAGCGCTTGAGGGCCTCACCCCACAATGGAGCCTTCCAGGTGCTCGCGGGATTGTTGAACGGGTGATTTGGATGATGGAGATGCCACGCGGTCGCGCAAAGGGTCTCGTCTTCGGTGTACTGGAGCCGGATCTTGTTGCTCGCGTGGACCTGGTGGCGGTAGCGTTCCAGATCTTCGTCCCCTCCGTCTGGCAGGCTGTCGGGAGGGGGTCGCCAGCCTTTGAGGCGGCAAAACGCGCTCCAACTTAGGGGGACATCCGTGAGCCAGAACCCCGACACCGTAACTCGATGAACCGGCTGTTCGTCCGATGGGCCAGGCTCGGATCCCATGAGGAATGTGCCGCGAGGGATGTAGCGGAAGACCAGTCCAAGTTCCCGGATTTCGAGTCGGTTCAGAATTCGAGTCCGAAATCGAGCGAGACTCCCGTCGTCCGGTTCGTTCATGCACGCGGAGTCGATCAGGTCCGCGGCCGCGCGCAGGTTGCCCAGCGCCTCCATCGCCTCGGCTCTCGCGATCACATCTGCCGACCACTCGCGACCCTTCACGAATGCGGGAGCCACTTCGATAGGCCTGGCTTCCGGCCGCCCGGCGGACTCTCCGGTCCCTGTGATGTCGGCCTTAGTAACATCACGGGAGTTTCAACTCCGCCTCAGGTCCGGTGACGAATTCGTGACGCACCCACAGTCGCACCTCGGCGGATCTATCAGCCGATGGGGATTCTCGGAAGGGTGTGTCGTGCTGCCCGGGTGGCGCAGTCGTGGGAGGATGGCTCCCGTCGTCCGGGGGCGTTGTCAGATAGCAGCCTCCTAACTCCAGCGCGCGTCTGGCAAGCCACCGGTGCTGGCGGCCCACTGATCCGAGCTCAATCCCGGGAGCGGCCACGAGCGTGTCCCACTGAGAGTCGTCGAAGCCCGGCCGCAGCCAGTCGTCGTTCGCCGGGCGAGTGCGGGTGAACTTCCACTTACCATCCGGTTTGGAAAGGACCCGATAGGTTGGTGGCGGCACGAAGTCTTCCAGGAACATCCAATTGTGTGGGCGCACTACGTCCGCTTCCTCGGCTGCAACGACAAATCCCACGAGTGAATCCGAGGATGCCTCGAGCTCGAAACAGAGCGCGTGACGGTCGAAGCTGAACATCAGGAGCGTGGTCGGGGGCTCCACGCCATCGAGAATCAGTCTGGATCGACAGAAACAGTGTTGGTACAGCGTCATTCGAAATCCGTCGCTCCGACGTCGCCAACGGAACACCGCACCGCCGCAACCGATGGGGACCTGGTGGGACTCGTGAAGCTCCGCCATGAGGTCCGACGGGGGTTTGGTATCCTGGGGGAGGTCGAAGCGGACCAACTCCATGTCGGGAGGCAAGTCCTCGCCGGTTGAAGCACAAACTCGTTTGAACGTGACCTGCCTCGCAGGTCGCGGGGGCGGATCAGCTTCCGGGGGCATGAAACCCGTCCGAGGATGACTTCGATACGCCCCGATCCACGCGGGCCAGGCGGAAACCGATGTTCGGACAGTCCCCACAACTGAAGAGGCCCTCCGGGGCTGCGCGGACTCTTCGCGACATGCGAAATGAAACGGTAACGGCATCGGCGGAGTCGGCCCAGGATCCTCCGCGGATGACTTTTTGCTTACCCGTGTCCGGACCCGAAGGATTGACTCGAGGACTGTGCCGGTAGTACTCGGCGTCATACCAGTCGGATGTCCACTCCCAGACCGAGCCCGCCATTGCGTAAAGGCCATAGCCATTGGGGGAAAACCGCCGGGACTTCTGCAATGAGAACTCGCGAAATCGGTTGAAGTCGCAGTTGGCGGCGGTAGGCGGATCGCTGCCCCAGGGGTATGGAGCGCCGGACAAGCCGCCCCGGGCCGCATGCTCCCACTCTGCCTCGGAAGGTAATCGATATAGAACTCCCGGAGTCGTAAGACGGCTGGCCAAATAGTTGGCTTGAGACCAATCGACGCCGACGAGAGGCTTCTGACCATAGCCCCACGGTCTGGACGGATCCGATCGAGAGACGGACCCGGCTCTCAGTCGTTGGGCGCGTTCCGCGGGGAGTTCACGTGCTGGGTCAAGAGGCCAGTGAAGTGAGGGATCACCGGCCCTCAGGGTTTCGTCTTCACAGTACTGCCGGAGAAGATGAGTCCAGAACATGAAAACACACTCCTTTTCAGCCCCGCTCTGGAGAGATTTGCCATCTGGCAGACCGATCGGCGGCGCTTGCCATCCCAGCAGTCGACAGTAGGCCTCCCAACTGGTGGATACGTCTGTGAGCCAGAAATCCGATACCGTGACGGCATGCACCGGCTGCTCATCCGGGTCCCCCGCTTGCGAACCCATTAGAAAGGTTCCCCTGGGGATGTAGCGGAACACCAGACCATGTTCGCGAACCTCGAGGCGGTCGAGGACTCGGGCTCGGGCCCCAATCAGCGTTGGGTTGTCCGGCGCCACGCCGTACGCCGAGTCAAACGCCTCGGCGGCGCCGCGGAGATCTCCAGCCGCTTCAAGTTCGCGGCCGAGATCGTAAAGCGATGCCGGATCCCGGAGATCGGTCAAGGTCGTGTGCTCCGCGGCGCCGAAGCGGTCAGGTCGAGCACCACCAGCGGATGACGCCCACTCTGCACGCAATCGCCCGAACTCTGTGCTTCAACCCACGGATCCGGTGCATTAATGGATCCGTTGAAGGCCAGCGAACGTGCACGGCATCCACCGGAGAAGCGCTGATTGGGATGGGACGGATCGGGCCCCGGGAGCGCTCGAATCGATTTGAATCCCTCGCTGTTGCTCCAGATCTCCTCAAGGGAGTGATGACGAAGGTTTGCGGCATTGAAGCGGGTTCCGAGGAAGCTGCAGGGGTTGACGTCGCCCGAAACGGATACCGAACAGACGAGGTTCCCGGCGCCGCACCCATGGTGTTGCAGCGTGGTGGCTCTCGACTCGCTCCGGCTCTGCGGACTGAACGGATCGATGGCGTGCAGGTCCGACGCGACTTCGAGACGAGAGAGTCGGTTCAGCGCGTCGGTGTACTCGGCGAAAGTCGGCATCAGTTCCGGATGGGATTGCGCCGTCCCCACGGGATAAAGGGGTCGGAACACGGCTGTTTCGGCGCCCAGGTCGTGCGCGAGACGTGCGCAGTCCTCAATTTCGTGGAGATTGCTCCTCATAATCGTAAAGGCCAACGTGAAGCGAGAATGACGTCTCAAGATCTTGATCCGCTCCAGGACTCGGTCAAATGTGCCTTCGCCGCGAACTCGATCATTGGTCTCGCGCGTCGCGCCCTCCAGGCTGATGTTGAGCCATACGAGGTCCCGTGCTCCAAAACTGCGAGCGATTTCGTCGGTGATCAGGAGCCCGTTCGTGGTCAGACAGGGGTGCAGGCCGTGTCCCAGGGCGGCATCAAGCAGTTCGAACAGGTCGCCTCTGAGGAGCGGCTCGCCCCCCGTAAGGCCGAGGCGAAACGTGCCCAGATTGGACATCTCACCGAAAAGACGGTCCAGTTCGACAAGCGTCAATGGCGTTTCTCGCCGAGGAAGTTGCCCGGCAAAGCAATGGCTGCACGTCAGATTGCAGGCAGAAACTACCTCGAGGTGCAGTGCCAGTGGTCCCGGCAAGCGATCGGCTGGAGGATCAAGCGGCAAAACGGTGGCCGCGAGCCGGCCGTCAGGTCGAAAGCAACCTCGCCGGTAGAACTCCTCGACAAGCCCGATCACTGCTCCAGGCTCGTGACCCTGGCGACTCACGGCCCAGAGGATCACCTCATCCAGGCTCGTTTCGACCAAACGCCGGAGCAGTTGGGTGGTCTCTTGATCGAATGGAAAGTACCTTGAACATCGCCGATCGAAGAGCAGGCAGCCGAAGTAGGTCGGTATGAGAACGAGCGGCGGTCGGGTAAGGTTTTTCATCCCGCAGGCTCCAGCGAGAACTCGTGCCGGATCCAGAGCGACTCCCGAGGGCCGCTCTGTCCGTCAGGTTTCGTGAGGGGCAGTCCAATACCAAAGAACGCTCCCAGGCGGTCCGCGAAAGACGGTCGTGCGCGAGGGGAGGGCGTCGGCTGAGGATCGGAATTGGGCGCCTGTGTGGGACCGGTTGCCAGGGGCCTCCCGCCTCGCGTGAGGGCCTGCTCGAGAGACCATAAGCCGGGTGAGCCGTCGTCATCGGGGACGGGCGCTTCCACCAGCGAGTCCCAGGGTACATCCCCGAATCCGGGCAGCATCCACGCACTGTCCACGGGCTCCATCCGTGTAAACTTCCAGGTTCCACCACCCTGGGTTATCACCGTAAATGGGCGACGTATCGGGTCACCCTGGGCGCTGGCTTCTCCCATTTCCTCAACGTCGACGGCGGCAAAGACTAACGCGAGGTCACCCACCGGCAACTCCCTGACGTCGAATGCGAATACATGCGTCCCGAAACCCAACTCTGCGAAACTGGAGCCCATCTCCTGACCATCGAGATAGGTCGTGCACTTGCCGGCCGAATACTGGTGGACCTGAAGTCGGCGCCCGTCGGCTCGACTCCGCCATCTGAGCACCACGCCGCCACAGCCAGCCGGAACCTCACAAAAGGAGTGCTCTTCGAGAAGAAGCCTCGGAGAGTGCTTTG
>SYKE01000070.1 GCA_005798285.1 Actinomycetota bacterium | reverse complement strand
GAAGCGTCGTCGTCCCGCAGCCGGAGGGTCCGACGATGGCCACGAACTCGCCGGCGGAGACGCGCAGATTGAGGCCCCGCAGTACGCCAATCGCGCCGAAGCCCACGGAAACATCGGTCGCGCTCAACACACTATCGCTCATAGCCCCACCGGACGCTCGGGAGTCGCGTCAATTGCACCAGGGCTCGATCCAGGGCTACTCCCATGGCGCCGATCACAAACATCTGACAAACCAGGAGATCCGTGCGCAGGCCATTGCGCGAGTCCCAGACCGCGAATCCGAGGCCGTCTTTCCCGGCCAACATTTCGGCTGCCACCACCACCATCCAGGCGACGCCGGCGGCCACTCGCAACGAGGTGATGTACTGGGGCATGATCGCGGGAATCGTGACCTCGAACAGCAAGCGGGCCCCCGTAAGCTGGTAGTCCTGGGCGACCTGGTAGTACACCGCCGGAATGTTTGCCACCGCTGCGAGCACCGCGAGGGATAGAGGGAAGAACGAGGCCATGAAGATCAGAAAAATCGCGGGAGCATCGCCGATGCCGAACCAGAGCACGGCAAAGGGAATCCATGCCAGTGGCGAGAGGGCGCGAAAGAAGTTCACGCTCGGTAGCAGCGCGGCTCGAAGTCGTTCGTTCTGACCCATCAACAGGCCAATCGGCAGGCTGAGCACTACGGCCAGCAGAAAACCAACGCCGACCCGGTAGAAGGATGCAATCAAGTTCCGGGTGAGCCGACCCGTTTGTACCTCCGAGACAAATCCGAGCCAGACGGCAGGTGGCGAGGGGAACGAGGACGGGGGAAAGTAGCGCGCTTCTGCGGCGATCCACCACACGAGGACCGAGATGACCGCGGTGACCACCGGTAGCAGCATTGACACGAGCGGAATTGTGGAGGAGCGTTGCACGAAGCTATTCTACGGGCTCAATCGCCCCGGGAGTGCCCCGCAGTCGCGGGGTCGAGTGACTCGAGACATCGACGGACTGCCTGCGGCTCAACTCCCAACTTGTCGGAAGCGCATACGGCATCTTCGAACTCAACACCATACCAGTTGCGTTTGGCTGGATCACTCAGTCCGGCGACGTTGAACGGTTCGAGCAGAGGACCTGTGCCCGCAGTGGTGATACTCTGCCCCGTTTCAGCGGCAGAGAGCAGGGGCTCGATCGCAGCCTGAAAGCGGCGTTCGTTTGCGAGCAAGAACCCAGGGGCAAGCGCCGATTGGCCGAGACGTCGGGCCAACTCGGCAAAGCTTGCCGCACAGAAGTAGATCATCGAAAGCGCTGCAAATCGGGTCATGTCTCCAAAGCAGCGGTAGGCCGCTCCGATCAGGCGAGCGGTTAGAGTCAGCTCCAGTCTGGTTTGTCGGGTGTAGGCGGTCCAGTCAGTCGACTCGGGAACCGCTCCGGAGAGCTGTTTGAGGACTCGCTGAACCCCGAGCAATGTCAATGGAAACCCCGTTGAGAAGAGGGGGTCCACAAAGCCTGCGGCCGATGGGAGCATGACCCATCCCGGCCCGGCGAGCCGCTCGGCCTGAAACGGGAGTTGGGTCGAGCGGACCCAGGGAGTGAGGCGGGTCGAGTTGCGGAAGAGTCGCTCGACGGCGGGCAGACGTTTCAACAGTCGGCTCCAATCGCCCTCCGTTCCGAACCGAAGCTCTTCGGCGAGCCAGGGCTCCAGCGCCGCACCCGCGCTAACGCGACTCGATGCAAATCTGAGAACCCAAATCCATCCCCCTGGGAACAGGTGGTGAACGGCCGCTGCGTCGGCCGGATAGGGTGTCTGCGACGAACGGTCGATCGCAGTTGGCGTGGGCTCCACTCCCTCGAAGTGGGCGAACAGCCCGTGATTCGCCGGGAGCGACCCGGGGATTGAGCCCCGCTGGTCGGTGAGTTGGAAGAGCGCTCCGCGGGGCCCGGTGGCATCCACGATGAAATCAACCTGCTCTCGGCGACGAGCCGCTCCCGTCGCCAGATCGACGCTGCTTCCACCGGCATCCATCTCGATTCCGTCGACCTGGGTCTGATCGAGGTAAGTCACCCCTTCTCGGACGGCCGACTCCATCAGAAACTCGTCCAGGCAATCGCGACGCCAGTGTGTGTCCGCAATTCGATCGTTGGGCGAAGCGCCGACGAGAAGCTGACGGGACCGGTCCGACCAGTCCAGGTGAGAGCCGTCACCCGCGTGGGTGAAAAACGTGAAGCCCCGCTTCAGTCCCACGTCGAGGTTCGGGTAGGCGTGCCGCCACGTGCCCCATGTGGAGAGCGGTCTGAGCCATGGCAGGTGGTACTCGTCCGCGATCTCCTCGATGAGCAGGTTGGTGAGTGGGGATGTTGACTCTCCGATGGCGAACCGTGGATGCCGTCCGCGCTCCACGAGCAGCACACGCTTGCCCATTCGCGCGAGCGCTGCCGACAGGATGGATCCCGAGAAGCCGGAACCCAGCACCAGCACATCCCAACGACTCATGGCCGGCAGCCGCTGCCGCAGGCCAACGGCGCGACGGGACGTTGGGTCCTGTTCATCATCCGAATCGCTCCGACGCGGTCGGGGCCACAGTCCCGACAGGTCGCGAGGCGCTCCAGATCCCAGTCGTCGACGAACACGCGACCTGAGTTGACGTGGAGGGACTCAGCAAGGAGCGACTCGACGGTTGAGAGCGCAGGCGGCGCCCACTCGCCCGTCTCAAGGAGCCGATCCATCGCGCCGTTTCCGGCCCGGGTGGGGATCATCGTCACTGCGTCGCATCCGGCTGCCTGCGCGAGGCGTATCGACTCAAGGGCCCATCGACGCCCGTCCGCCTCGCTCTGCCAGGGCGCACGAACCAGGACGAACGCTCGTGCGAACGCGCCCTCCCGTCGAACCGCGGCTACTCCGGACTCAAAGTCTTCCACACTCATCCTCTTGTTAAGGCGGGCCAATGCCACCGGGTCGGCCGTCTCCAGACCCATCGCCACTTCCAGTTCGACTCCGGTGTGCCGGCACCGGGCCGCAAAGTCTCGGAAATGTCGGTTGAGGAAGGCTGGGTGGCACTCCACCACGACTCGCCGGACCCCTCCGACCGCCGCGAGAATTGCGTCGTACTCGGACGGGTTGATGACCGCGGGGTCGAAGAAACTCCCCGCGTTGTACAACTTCACCATCCGGTATCGCTGCGGTTGGGGAACCACCGCGGCGATCTGTGGGCTGCACGGGGTCGGTCCAGCCTGTCGACGGAGCGTCTGGCGCCACAGATCGCACATAAGACAGCCAAAGGCACACTCGCCGTTCGTCAGGAAGACGACCGCGGTGCTCCAGAGCGTACCGTCCGGACCCAGCTCGGCTTCCTCCACGAAGGCGTACGGCCGGCGCGGATCAACCGGCAGGCGGTCCGGGCGCCGGTTTCGAATCCAACGATCGCGGCCTGCCGCATCGAGCGAAAGGTAAGCAGTATCCAAGGAAGCTCAAACGGCTCCGAGGTTCGAGCGCGTCTTGTCGGAGAGTTCCGGGCTATCCCATGCTGTGGAGAGCCGCTGCTCCCACTGCCGTAGGAAGATCCTCCGACACTGGGCCTTGCCCACCCGCCACTGTCGATAGATCTCTCCACCCGCGCCTTCTTGAAACCTGCGCTTGGAGAAGACCGGCGTGGGAACACCCGTGACGGCTTCCACTCCCGGCGCGACGATTTCAGATTTGAGAGCATAAAGCCGATCGAGAGAACCCGCGGCGAGGCGCTGGAACGGAATCTCCTGTGCACGGGATATGACGGCGCGAATGGTGAAGGGGCTGAATGCCTGGAAGCCGTGCAGCTTTGCGGGAGCGTAGGTTCGCACGTAGCCTCTCGAAAGGCCCCCGGAATACGCCAGGCTGTGCTTCATCGCGTCGATACCCCAGCCCTCCTGGTAGAGAAGCGGGTTGCGGAGCACGCTGTCGAGCGTCAGGTCCGAGTCCTCAACCGGATACGACTTCAAGTTTTCATCGCCCCCGTCTCCATCCAGCAGATAACGGAGTTGGGGGTGGCGGCGGCGCACTTCCGCCAACAAGAGCAGCGCGGCGGCGGCACACTCCACGTCGAGCGGGTGGTAATCCTCGATGACCGAGATGGCGTGCTCAATGTCCGGTCTCGCCTTCGGAAGGTCGACACGTTCCCACGTGTGCAGGAGTCCGGTCTGCTCGAGGAAGGTGGCTGCCTGCCGGGCATCGGCGCCTGCTCCCAGGTCGAGCGTGAAGGGTCGAATGAGATCTGGAGAGCGGCCGAGCTCCGCCATGGCAGCGCGGGCGAGCAAGAGGACGGCCCCACTGTCGATTCCCCCCGAGAAGGCCAGCGCCACCGGTTCGGCAGCGGGAATCGGCAAGAGCCAACTCCGGATGGCGGCAAGGGCGGCCCGAGCGTAGGACTCGCCCAACTCGCTCGGGGGCGCATTCCGGGGCCGGTAGGCGCCGTCGAAGAACCGGGTATATCGCGGGTTCGGATCCGGGCACCCGATTTGCTCGATCTCCACCAGGTGGTGGGCCGGGATCATCCGGGTGTAGAGCGGGTCGAATTGCCAGCCGATCCGTTCGGCACAGCACCACTCGTAGAGGCTGTCGATGCGGTCGGACACCACGAGATACGGACCATGGAACAGCTTGGCGACAAAGTACCGGAGGGGCGCCCCGAGCGTGCGAGCCAGCCGGACGGTCGCTCCGTCGCGGCGGACGGCAGCGAAGTGGCCGTCGGAGGCGCTGAGCGCTTCCGCATCGCCGCGAAACACGGCGTCACTGACGTCGGAGGCAGTCGTGCTAGAGGCCCCATCGCACGACGGGCCGACCAGATCCACCAACCGCTCTACACCCATCAGCATGCCACTAATTCTCCGTGATCCTGTCGTTGTGTCGTTTCAGGGGCAGCAAGGGGGGACGCCTTGCCGTCGTCGGTCCGGCACGGGGACGAGCCGCCCGACCGTTGTGCAGTTCCGGGACTTTTCTGTTCTACCGAGCTTCTTTCACGCGGTGTTCCCGATGGGGCCCGCGGAATGCGATCTCTGTGGATCAGAAGCAGATTCGTGAGCCCACGACTCGGGTTGGCCAGGAATCGCCCGTTGAAGTAGAGTGCCGTCGAAGATCCGCCGTCGAGG
>SYKE01000008.1 GCA_005798285.1 Actinomycetota bacterium | reverse complement strand
TGCAGCAGTGCGATACGCCGCTCAACCTTTACTACCATCCCACCAACATGTTCGTGGCCGGCTTCATCGGGAGCCCCAGTATGAACTTCGTGGATGCGAAGGTGGGGAGAGCCGGGGATGCCATCGTCCTGGACTGTGGGAGCTTCAAAGTGACGGCTCCGGCCAAGGCGCGCGAGGCGTTGAAGGCGTATGACGGTCAGACGGTCGTGTTCGGCATCCGCCCCACCGACATCTTCGGCAAGGACCATTTGCCGCCGAACGTGACCGCCCAGCCCGGCAACACGTTCAAGGCCCTCTGCGAGGTGACCGAGCCGATGGGGGACCGCATGCACCTGTATCTCTCGACCGGCGAAACCAGCCTGGTGGCGGATGTCGCGGCGGAGACCAAGGTTCAGGAAGAGCGCGACCTGGAGGTGGTGCTGGATATGGACCACTCGCACGCGTTTGACAAGAAGACGGAACTCGCTCTGTATTGACCTACAGCGAGTCGCTGGACTACCTCTGTTCACTCGCACAGTTCGGGTGGAAGCTCGATCTCGAGCGAATTGTCCGGCTTTGCGAACTGGCGGGTGAACCGCAAGATCGGTTCAAGTCTCTCCTTGTCGGTGGAAGCGCCGGCAAGGGGAGCACCTCCTCGCTGATCAGCGCCATCCTGCGAGCCGGCGGGTTGCGCGTCGGATTGGCTCCCAAACCCCACCTCGTCACCCATCGGGAACGGATTCAGATCAATGGTCGGCTGATCACCGAGGGGCGCTTCGCCTCCGGGATGACGGCCATCGTTCCCCTGATGGAGCAGGTGAAGGCGGAACTGGGTTCTCCCACCGTCTTCGAGTGCCTCACCCTCCTGGCCTTTGGGGAGTTTGCACGGGCGGCCGTCGACTTCGGCGTCGTTGAGGTCGGGCTGGGCGGGAGATTCGATGCCACCAATGTGCTGACTCCCGAGGTCGCGGTGATCACCATGATCGGCCTCGACCACACGGATCGCCTGGGTGACACCGTCGAGGCCATTGCCGGCGAAAAGGCTGGAATCATCAAGCCCGGCATACCGGTGGTCACCGGAGCACACGGTGCGGCGCTGGAGGTGATCGAGGGCGCGGCAAGCGAGCGTGGCTGCGAAATCTGGCGACTCGGACGCGAGATACGGCTGGATCGAGTGGATCCGTCTCCGAACGGCTCGACGTTTGATTTGAGTCTCCCCGGCGAGACCTATGCGGCTCTCCGCGTGCCGCTGGTGGGAGAGCATCAAGTGCGAAATGCAGCGCTGGCGGTGGCGGCGGCAAGTCTACTTGGCCGCAGGGGCAGGTCCGTGGACTCCGAGGCCGTTCGGCGGGGACTGGCTCGAACCCGAATGTCCGGGCGCCTCCAGAGGGTGCTCTCGAAGCCGCTGTTGCTGCTCGATGGGGCGCACAGTCCCGATCGCGCCGAGGCTCTGGCGACGGCCCTTCAAATGTTCCGCCGTCCAGGGCGTCGGTTCGCGGTGGTCCTGGCGCTCACGGCCGGCCACGAGCCCGGAGACGTGGTTCGTGCGCTGGCGCCGGTCACGGATCGGGTGTATGCCACTCGCAGTCGCCATCCCTCGGCGCTGGAGGCGGACCAGGTGGCGGCGCTCGCCCGGGAGGCCGGATGTGAGACGATCGTGGAGCCGAACGCCGCCGCCGCGCTCTCTGCGGCGCTGGAGTGGGCGCAACCCCAGGATGCGGTCGTCGTGACCGGGAGTCTCTTTCTGGTGGGCGAAGCACTCAGTTGCCTGGGATCCCTGGGACGGGTGTAAACTACGCCGTTTGTACGTGTTGAGGGAGTTTCGAGCGTGAAGATTCTTGTCACCCTCCTGGTTGTGTTGCTGACCGCTGCCTGCGCGCCGGAGGCCCAGGCGCTGACGCTTCAGGGTGAGAGCGTGGTCCGAATCGAGATGGAGTTGACAGGGATTCGTTGAAGCGCCTGCGTTGCGGCCGTGCGCCGTCGCCTGGACCTCTTCCCAGAAATCCTGAATGCGGAGATCGACCTCAAGACGGGTCGTACCGTGATGCATGCGCTCGACTCATTCAACCAGTACGTCGCTCTGGAGCACTCCATTGAGGACGGCGGCGGCGCCATTCAGATGTTCCATCCGCGGTATCTGAACCCTCAGGTGCATCATGCGGCGCTGGGGACCCGCGACCGCTCTCCTGAAGCAATCGCGGCGCTGGAGAACGCTTTGAAGGCGCTCCCCGGCGTGCGCTCGGTGTCGGTAGACCCGGAGCGGTGGTTCACCAATGAGAAGGGGTTAGAAGTCGGAGGAGCTGTGCTCTTCGCCGACAAGGATCCCAAGCTGGAGCTGGCCATCCCCGAAGCCGCGAAGAAGGCCGGCTTCATCTGGGAAGCCAAGGATCACGGCGGACATGGTGGGGGTGGCGCGGACGACCATGACGAGTGGTCGGAGATGAACCACGCCTTCTCAGGGGTGTGCCTGCTCGCGCTGGTGATCCTGGGTGTACTGCAGTTGGCGATCAAGCAGCCGCCGGCCATTGTCAGGTTTGGGCCGGTCTTCATCTGGCTGGCGCTGTTCGTGTTTCTCTTCGTCCGCTCCGACCGGGGAGCCTGGCCCCTGGGGCCGGTGAGCTGGTGGGACAGCTTCCGCGACTGGGACACCGCCCAGCATCGGGCAGGCATCGGGATGATCCTCGCCATCGCCATCGGCGACTATGTCCGAATCAAACGGGGAACCCCGATCAACCCTGCGTTAGGGAAGTGGGGCGTGCTCGTCATCGGGGTCGCCGGCAGTGCGATGCTCTTCACGCATCTTCACACCACGATTGATCCGGCCCACTACGCCATTGTGAATCGGATGAACGTTCAGCACCTGGGCATGGCGACCTCAGCGCTCGGATTTGCGCTCAGCAAATTCGTGTGGGAGACGTGGCGCACTCCCAGGAATTGGGGCCAGTACCTCTGGCTGATCTTCCTGGGAATGCTGGGGATGTTCCTGACTCTCTACGTCGAGTAGAGAGTCAGGTCGGGATCAGAGGCCCAATCTTCGCTGGCGGTCGAGGAGAAGGGGATCCTGGGAGAGATAGGCCGCGATGGCGTTGAGATCCACGTCCGAGAGGGACTCCACCGGATACTTCGGCATCATGCTCTTCTCTTGCCCTGAAGCATCCTTCGGCCGCAGGTCGCCCCGGACGTAGGCCTTGAACCGCTCGTAGAACGACAGCTCTCCGACATTGGGGTGGCCGGTGACCTCGTTCAACAGGGTGTGCCGACCAATTCCGGAGAGGTCCGGACTCGTTCCCACCTTAAAGTCGGCGTAGGCCTTGTGGCAGGCTGAGCACGGCACCGGCTTGACGTTGCCGAAAGCCATCTTGCCGGCCTGAACCTGAGCGGGATTCAGTTCCTCCTCTCCGCCCTTTGTCAGGTGACCGTACACGCTGTCTTCGGGCGTGGCGTTTGGATGCAGAGTCGTCATCGCACGGGCCGTGAAGCCGCCGACGGCTAGCCCCAGCACCACCAGGACCGCCAGGATGAGCGGACGGCGAGTGAGTTTGCGTTCGGGGCTCCGATCGATCCACGGCGCGAGCGCCAGGAACGTCATCACGGCGCCCGGAACTCCCAACGCGAGCATCCAACTGGGGATCTTGAGCGGGAGCTTCGAGGCGTCGTTCAAGAACTGGAACAGGAAGAGGAAGTACCAGTCCGGACGGGCCTTGTAGCCCGTGTCGGCGGTGTCGTACCGGAACTCGAGTTCAGCCGGCTTGAAGAGGGAGAGAGCGATCAGAGCCAGGACCGCTACCCCGGCAGCGATGAGCTGCCTTGGCAGGAGTACGCTCGACCACTTTCCGGCGCGCTCCGGCGGGGATCCCACCGGAGTCGCGGGCGCCGGACCATGACGCAGGGCGAGCCGACCATGGATGGCGACGACCGCGAGCAGGAGGGCGGGCAGCAGCAGCGCGTGGAGCGCGTAGAAGCGGGTCAGCGAGAGCGCGCCGATGTCGGGTCCGCCGAGCAGGATCTGCTTGATGTAGGGACCCACGATGGGAACATCCGCCGGGAAGCTGCTTCGGACTTCCGTGGATCGAACGCCCTTTTGATCCCAGGGCAGGAGGTGGCCTGTAACGCCGAAGATCACGACGATGTTCAGCGCGATGATGCCCAGGAGCCACGACAACTCGCGCGGGCGTTTGTAAGCCCCGCGGATGAGCGTTGAAACCAGATGCAGCCCGAGTACGGCTATTAGAGCGCTGTCGCAGTAGTGGTGCAAGCTGTACAGGAGCTTCCCGCCGGGTACGTGGTTTCTCAGATAGTACGTGCTGTCGTAGGCGCCATCCGGGTGCGGCGAATAGTACATCGCCATAAAGATGCCCGTTACCACCTGCACCAGCACCAGCGCCACGAGCACGGCGCCCAGTGTTTGAGCCCACCCTACTCCCGGTGGTACGTCCCGGTCGAACTCGGATGAGCGATTCTCGGGGATTCCCAACCGCTCCCGAAGCCAGGAACCGATTTGAGCATTCATGATGGGCTTCAGCTCTCCAACACTTCCAACTGGCCGGTGGACGCGTTCAAACGCGCATCCAGGCGCTTCAGGGGCTTGTCGGGTGGCGGAACCGTGGGGTTCCCCTCGGAGTCAAACTCACCGCCGTGGCATGGGCAGAAGAACTTCTTCTCGTCCGCTTTCCAGACCACCCCACAGCCCAGATGTGAGCACTTGGTGGAGAGGACGTCGAATTCATCGCCGTTTCGGGACACCACGACTCGTCGCACCTGAAGGGACTCGTGAAAGCCCTCCTTCCGCACAAAACTGTACGTGTGCTCTTTGCGGTCGGGTCCGAAGGCGTCCCCCGGGCCAACCGGGATCCAGCTTTCATCGCCTGCGCTCGACAGTACGGGCGCCACAAACGTCGAAATGAGGGGCACAGAAGTCGCCGCGGCGGCCAGGCCCGAGACGACCCCGCCAGCGAGCAGCAGTTGCCGTCGGGACGGCGGGCTGCCAGACGGCTCTTTCGGATCTTCTTCTCGCGGCATACTTTCAATCTCCCCCATAGCTCGTGACCCGGAGCACGTTTTGGCTGTGCGACATCCGTGGCTTAGAGTTCCCTAAGCCACGCTCGTTTGTTGGCGTTTCATTATGGAATCGTCCTGCAAAATGGGTCTCAGGTCCCGGGTCCGTCGGAACAACTGCGCGCACACTTATTCCAGACACCCCGAGCCTGGTGGGTGGCGGAGTTTGTGGGGAGATGTTGATGCAGGCGCTGAATACGGGTCGGCTGAATACTTCTCGTCGCGATGGACGGGTGGCCCTCGAGAATCTGTCGCTGATGCGCGGTCTGTTTGAGAACGGGAGGGCACATCTCCTTCCCGTGCTCCCGTCGGCGCTGGCCAGCGACATTCTGCTTCGAGGCTATGATCCCAGAACGCTGGACCGGGTCTACCGGGACCGCGCCGCAGGATCGTTTGGACCAATCGGCCGCGTGGTGGATCGAATGGTCCTCGACATGCCGCTCCACGAAGCCCTCCGAGAACGCTTCGACGCGGCCGTGGGCGAACTTTGCGCCGCGGTGGTGGTCCGAGCCCGAGAGAACAAGCTTCCCTGTCGGGTGCTGATGGCGCCGTGCGGTCTGGGCCGCGAGATCCTGGCCGCCGACGCTCGACTTCGTATTCGGCATCCTGAGTTGGTGAACGGCGTGGAATGGATTGGCGCCGAGAACCCCGTCGATCCCGGCGTTCTCGCGGAGGCCGCCGAACGCAGCGCAGCCGCCGGAGTCACCGTTCGCTGGCTCGCTCGAAACCCCGTCACGCTCAAGCTGGATGACATCGGTGGCCGTCCTTGCGATGTGATCGTGGGTCTCGGCTCCACCTTCCAGCGGTCGGTTGGAGCTGTCGGGTCCCTCATTCGGACGCATGCGTCGCTCCTCAACTCGGGTGGCGTTCTTCTCGTGGATCGATGGGATGCCTCGGGCAAGCACAGGCTATCGAGGGCAATGAGCGTAGAGTCGACGCCCGTGTCGAGGACTGAATTGCACCGCATCCTCCGCAGCGCGGGGCTCTCGGTGGAGCGGGAGCACCCGACCGGCTCAGGCGGCTGCACACTTACGGTTTGCCGGAAGGCTTGAGCGCCACCCGCCCGACGAGGGCCGCTGAAGCGGCGGCCCTCGGAATGCTCCGGAGTACCGAAGTCGGGCAGCCAACCCCGCTTCGGTCGCTGTGATCGGACTCGCCCGCCGGCTGTGCCTGCTGTTCAGGCGGCACGATTAGCCGGTAGTTGGCGTCCCTGGCAGAGAACGCCGTACCGATCCGCTCTTCGAACTCGGTCAATCGGCGATGTTTTGGACGTCCGTGGTCGTGCCCTTGAGTTGAACTTTGTCGAGATCGAAGGTCTGAGCTTCATCCCCGCGGCCGACGACCTGGCGCTTGACGGTACGTGCGCCCGTCAGGTTTAGCGTGAGCTGGTAGGCCACGTCGCCGATCGTGCCGGGCGGCGCCGGGTCTCCGTTGTTCAGATAGATCTGGGCACGCACGGTTGCAGGTGCAGCGAATCCACCCGGAGGGGTGTTCAACCCGTCCACGATCTCCTGGGCGAACAGGCCGTTTGACCCGAGATCGTTGTCGATAATCCCCTTAACGGTGAAGTTCATCACACTAGCGGTCCACTTCAGGTTGATCGTTACGAGCTTGACCGTTCGACCGGACTGAGTCGTCGCGCTGCGCGTGATGGTCACTTTCTTCGCGGACCGAACGTAGCGTGGGTCGTCACCCAGCATCACGATTAGGCCATCCTCGCCATCGCCCATGCCCATCAGCCCGCCCAGTTCTCCGTCGAACTTGATCTGAGTGTCGAAGAGGAAGTTCGCGATATCGATGCCCGTCAGTGGGATCGCGCCGGACACCTGGAATGTGCCGGATCGGACTTCCACCGGGAAACTGTGGCCGTTGCCGGTGACTTTCACTACCTTGTCGGCGAACTGCTCTGTGAGCGTGGCAAATGCCGTGCGGCTCGGTGGGTCGGCGGTGACATGCCGCGGCGCCGGACAGACGGCCGAAAAGACGATCGCGGCGAACGCGACCACAGACGTAACACGACGTGCCATTGAAGAGCTTCCTCCGATTGCTTTCCTGTTGGGGTACAGGCAAGCCGGAGTTCAATTGAGCACTGTCGACCGGCAGACCTGCCTGCAGAACTCACTGGGGGGAGTTAGCATGAGAGGGTGTGAAGCGGATCCGCGGCCCGGATCCCACTACGGGTGGTTCAGGACGCCCGCGCCGTACCGGCCGCCCCAGCGGACAGTGGAGCCCGGAGCCCGAGTTTAGCTCGCTTAACTCCGGTGGAGCCGAAGTCGAAAGAGAACTCCAGTACTCCCGTCGCAAACCAACCGAAGGGGCCCTTCTCAGATCGAATCTCGTCGCGGATCCGGAGCCGCCACCGATCACTCTCCGCCGCGGAGAGGCGGTACGAGCGATCCGAAGCAACCGCGAGGAAGGCCCTCTGGGCGGAATTGGGGAGCGCGGCCGCTGCGACGCCTTCGGACCGTGCCGCGTCTCGAAGTTCCGGAGTGAGGGAAGAAAAGAGTACCAGTGCGCTTCGGATGAGCTGAATCTCGGAGTCATCAAAGGACTCGACCGGAGCGTGTCCTGTACCGGCTCCGGCGTGGGTCAGGTTCAGCGTCATCAACTGGCCGTCCGTGAGAGACGCCAGAGAAGCTACGGTGGATGCAGAGAGACGGCTGCCGGCAGACGCGTCGGCGCCGATGGCGTTGGCAAGTCGCGCAGGTACCTGCACCCGCCGCTCCTCCGACCAGAGCCGGCGACGGACCAGATAGGTGTCGCCCAACTTCCACCACAGGAGTCCGTATTCATCGCAAATCCTGCGGAGCATCTCCAGCCCGGTCCCGGACTTCAGTTCCCGAGAACCCGCGTCCCGAAAGACCACGGGCCTCACAAACGAGTCGGAGACGAGGCTCACGCCCGCAGCATCGGCGAACTTCTCCAGCGCCTGATCGCACGAGGTCCTGGCGAGGTCCAGGTTAAAGTCCAGAGTCTTGTAGAGTTCCGATCCCGCCGTGGGGGCCTGAGCGTCGCGAAAGGAACCGGAGTCATCCGGGATCCCGAGCACGTTTGACGGCAATTCCACGGACGCCCAGCGATCCGGAATCCCCACCCGGCACAGGAACAGGGGACCTGTCACCACGTCGCCATACACGATCTTGAACTCGACACGGGCGTTCGGAAGCCGCAACACGGCCAATCGGTCGTCCTGGCTGAGAGCCTCCCCGGAAACGGGATCGCTCATATAGAGCTCGCCAAACAGCTTCAGATAGGTTGGTGTCAGACGGGCGAAAGGAACCCAGGCCGCGCCGGTCTCGGAGAAAGTCGCGCCGATCCGGCCGCGGAGGGGGAGCGCGAATTCGGCGGTGCTGAGCACGGCGTCCCCGGCAGCCACGGCTCGGCCCCGCAGGGATGCCGCGAGGCCAGAGGTGTTCCCTGCGTGAATCTGCTCGGCAGCGCTTTGCAGGGCCGTAACAAACAGCTTCCGTCTCTGCGCGGTTCGCTGAAAGGAACTCGTCTCAGCGGAAATGCTCGAGGTCAGCACGTATCGAGCGGGTTCACCCGCCGAGGCGGGCGTCACCTGCCACGTGGCGCCCTGAAGGTGGGCGAGACTTTGCATCACGCCCAGGACGGATGCGCTCTTGAGATGCAACGACACAAACTCTTCCGAGAGATTCTCGTTCGTCGTGAGACGCAGTCCAACCGCGCCGCCCAACTGGCGTACCACTTCGGGCATGGATGCTGCGCGTACGGTCACCGACACCCGATCCGCGAGGCGGGGCTCCGATCTGAAGTCCAGTGTGCCTTCCGCGGTCGACCCGGGTTGCGGCGCCTGCTCGGAAGCCGCCCTCGCGAAGTCTGCGTTTACGCCACCCAGCCAGATGCCTGTGGCTCCGACCAGCAACTCTCTACGGCCGGACCGCGCCCCGGACATCAGTCGATACCCCCGTCGTCCCGGTGGTAAACCTCAAACATCAGGTCCACTTCGCGGGCCTGCTGTTGGCGTACCTCACCCAGCAAATCCAGCGCATGGGTTCGGACGGCCATAAATGCGCCCCCCAACCCTCCGGCGATCCGCTCCACCTCTTCGAGCAACAGTTCGCCGCGGGCGGCAATGAAGTGGTTGGAATCCTTCAGGTACTGCACGCGCTGGGCCAGGTGGGGTTGGACCTCGGACACGGCTTCGTACAGTCCGCCGGTGCTCTCCGTGGCCGCGCGATGGTCCGCCATCGCGGAAAGCAGCCGGCGCGTCGCGTCGGCGGCGGTTCGGGCCCAGGCTTCTTCTCGGCCCGGCGCCGGCGCGGAGATCGCATCTGCGAGACGGTGCATGGCTCGCACGAGGCTTGTGTGCTTCCCGCTGGTCAACTCCACCACGCCGTGACCGTTCACAGCGCGGGCTTCTTCTTCGTGTGCATGCATGGGCTGGCTCATGGGACGGACGCTCCTATTCGGGCCGGGGCCGGCTTGAGCGGTTGGCTGCCCAGTCGGGACTTCAGCAGTTCGATCCCCTTCAAGAGTTGGGGATCCTTTCGAGCCAGAAACTCATCCTCCGTCACTTCGACCACCACGTCCGGCTCAATTCCGCCGCGGCGATCTCGGGTTCGGTTGATATCGCGACCACTCGGCGTCAGGTACTTTTGCGTGGTGATCACGCACGCCGCGCCGAACTCCAGGGGGATCACGGTTTGCACCAGACCCTTTCCAAAGGTGGTGGTCCCGACAATGGTGCCGGACTTGTTGTCCTGGATGGCGCCGGAGACGATTTCGCTTGCCGACGCGCTCGTGCGGTTCACGAGCACCACCAGCGGGATCGCGCCTCCCAGGTACTTTTTCCCAACAGTCGTACGACGGTCGGGCTCCTGCCCGGGTTCCACGATCACGACAACCGCCCTTTGGGGCGGCACGAAGCGGCTGGAGACATCAATTGCAGCTTCGAGAAGCCCCCCGGGGTTACCGCGAAGGTCGAGCACGAGCCCTTTCAACTGATTGCGCTTGAGGTTGGCAAGCGCCGCCTCCAGCATCGGGTCGGTTTGCTCGTTGAACTCGTCGAGTTCGATGTAGCCGATGCCGTTTTCCAGCATGCGCGAGTGCACGATCTCGATGGGAACCGGAGCTCGCTTGAGGGTGATGGACTTGAGCGACTTGGATCCGGCGGAGCGGATCTTGAGCCGGACCACGGTCCCGGCGCGGCCACGGATGATCTCCACCACCTGATCAACGGACAGGCCCTTAACCGCTCGGCCATTCACCTGCACGATGCTGTCCCCGGAACGGAGTCCGGCTTTCTGGGCGGGGCCCCCGGGGATCGTGCGCTGGATGCGAACGAAGCCGTCACGACCGGTTTCGGTGCTCAGTTCCGCGCCGATGCCGTCGAACTCGCCCTGGTTGCGCTGCCGCATTTCGGCGTACTCAGCCGGATCGAGGAAGCGGGTGTACGGGTCGTCGAGCGTGGACAACAGGCCCCGGATCGCCGCGAACGTGAGACGGCGCTCGGACGGCGGCGCCGTGAGCGACCGCTCCAGAATGAGATTCACCGTGCGTTGATAGGCATTGAGCGGCTCGAGTTCTTTTCCGACGCCCACCGGGCGACTGCGGACAAAGAGTTCGGGCAACCCTCCCTGCGCTCGCAGCTCCGGCTCGAAAAAGCCCGCAGCAAAGCTGCCGGCCACCACAGTTCCGGCGAGCACGTAAGCGGCCGCGCGAGGCGTCGAGAGCTTCATGCCCCGTCCTCCAGCCAGCGGATCGCGATTGGTTCGGCGTCCGAGGCGTCGACGTCGGGCGCAATCCCCTTGCCGTCGAATAGCTGCCCGTCGGGGGTCAACATCCGGGCGTGGGTAATGCAGATGCCGTTCCCGTTTTCGAGGCGGATGATTTCCTCTGCGGTGCCGTCACCAAAGGTCGGCTTCCCAATCAGTCGCGCGCCTCCCACCGACTTGAGCACCGCCGCCAACAGTTCTGCGGCGCCCGCGGTACCGCGATCCATCATGACCACAGACCGTTTGGGTTTGAACGGCGCAGCGATGGACGTGGACGACAGCGCTCGATCCTCACTCTTTCCCATTCGTCCGCGTCCGCGCAGGATGCCGAGGCGGACCGAGCCCAACAATGCTCCCGCGACTTCCGTGGCTTCCTCCAGCGAGCCTCCGGAGCACTGGCGCAGGTCGAGCACGAGGTGCTGCACTCCTGACGCTCCGAATCCCTGAAGGGCGGTGCGAACCTGGTCGGCCGTTGTCTTCCCGAAGGCTCTGATGCGGAGTACGCCGAGTCGGGGGCGCGGAGTCTCTGCAACCACCAGGGGAACCGTGGCCGTTCCGAGTTTGACCTTTACTTTGACGGTGACAGCCGGCTCTCCGCGGGCAACGGTCAGTTCGTGCTCGCCGCCGTTCGGGTTGCAGAGCAACTCCTGGGCGCTCTTCAAATCCAGCGAACGGGTGATTCGCTTTCGATCGGCTTCATCCTGCGGGCGACGCCGACGGATTTCCTCCGCGACTTCGGGTGGGATGGGTTGACTGGGATCTAGCGGAGCAAAGTCCTGGGCTCCCAGCCCGTCGGAAACTTGAGCGAGATCTCGGTAGGAGAGTCGCATCGGGGCGATCCACCGACCGTCAATTTCGGTGATGCGATCGCCGGCTTGAAGTCCCGCGGCAGCGGCGGGCGTGCCCGGAAGTACGCCGACCACAGTGATCACTTTGACATTGGAGTTGCCGCCGCCGCGAATGGGCACCGGCTGCACGGTGGTAACGACGCCCAGTCCGGTCATCTCGCCCGAGGCGGCCTTTTGAATTGCCGTCATTTCCACCGGGCTAAGGAGCCGTGTGTTCGGGTCGCCAACCGCGGCCAGCAGGGCTTCCATGGTTCCGGCAGAGAGTTCCGAATTGGTGGGAAGCGGCTCGACGTAATAGACGCGAAGCTTGTGAAGTACTTCGAGGTAGAGCGTCGCGGAGCGTAGGTCGTCACGCGGGGAGAAAGCGGGATCTGCTGAGGCAATTCGGGGGTAGGCGCCGGCTCCATCCCGGTCCAGCCGGACGCCGGGAGGCCGAAGGATGCTCCGGACCCCGATTCCGGCGGCGAATGTGAAAGCCGACACAGAGGAGACCCCGAGCGCTACCAACCAGAGCTTGCCTGCCCGCATAGTGCTTTGGGATCGTCCCCCGCGATAGCTTGAAAAAAGTCGAAACCGAACGCCGGCGAAGCGGCGCCTACATGGGATTGACAGGGACTCCATTGCGGCGAACCTCAAAATGGAGGTGGGGCCCCGTGCTGAGTCCCGTGCTGCCTACCGCCCCGATGCGCTGTCCACGTTCCACCGGCTGACCGGATCGCACATCGATCCGAGAGAGGTGGGCGTAGAGCGTAGAAACCCCGTCGCCATGTAGCACGATTATACATTTGCCGTATCCGCCGCGCCAACCCGTCGAGAAGACCTCTCCGCCGGCCGCCGCAAACACCGGGCTGCCGCTGCCCGCGCCGATGTCCACGCCGGTGTGGAGCCGGGAATAGCCGAGAATCGGATGGTATCGGTAGCCGAACCTGGAGCGAATGGGTCCGTTGGCCGGACGCGCCAACCGGCCGGACCACCGGGGGAGTCCGCGGAAGCTCCCGGGGTTTGCACGACGCCGCGCAGCCTCGTCTTCGAGGGACCTCTGGACGTTCGCAGAGTCCTCCTCCAACTGCGCGAGGCGTTCTTCCTGGTAGATTCGCTCTTTCCGGAGCTGAATCAGCATCGACTTCCAGTTCTTGGCCTGGACCTGCACCTCTACGACGAAGCGGGCGTTCTCACGGTGCGCCTCTGCGAGCGCGTCCTGTCGCCGGAGCAGGTAGGCGCGTTCTCTCACCACCGTCTGGCGAGTTTCATCAAGTTCCCGCAGCAGGGTGGCGTCCTGCCGCATGATGCAGTTGATGTAATACTGGCGGTCCAGGAAGTCGGACATGTTGCGAGCGCCCAGCATCACGTCAGCGAAGCTCACTGGGCCCTCTTGATACGACACCGAGAGCCGTTTTCCCACCCGGTCTTGTTGTTCTTGAAGTCGCTTCTCGGCTCGCTCGAGCCGCGCGGTCGAAGCGGAAACCTGCCGCATCACCAGGCGCACCCGTAGGGCTGATCGATCCAATTGATCCTGTGCGGCTTCCAGCTTCTCGTAGGTCTCCTGAAGCAGATCGGAGAAACGCCGCTGCTTTTGCTTGGTCTGACGAATCCTCGCTTGCTGCTGCTTTGTGGCCTGCTTGAGGGCGCCCAATTTGGACTTTAGACTCCTAACTCGGGACTTCTTGTTGGCCCGCGCCTTTTTGCTTGAAGTGGCCTGCTTGCGCGTCCCGGGCCTTTTGCGAGCGGTTGGCTTCTTTCGGGCCGCAGGCTTCTTGGCGGGTCGTCTGGTACGAGCCCGTGACGCTGATCGAGCAGTGGGGCCCCCGCGGGCTCGCGAGGGCCGTCGTCGGGCGGCATCCACATCTCCGGTGTTCAGGAGCAACACCACGCACAATGCGGCGCTCAACCAGCGATGCAGGCCTCTGGAGAGACTGGAAAAGATCACGGTTTTGTTCTAGTCCAGTGTCAGGTAACGTCTTACAGAGACGATGCTGCCCGTCAGTCCGAGGACGGCGCCGGCGATCGCGAGTGAACCGCCAACCAGCGTCGGGTCAATGGCGAGCTGAAGCTCGCTGACGAGGGGGATCTCCGGCAGTAGCGTGTTGCTCAGGTGTGTGAGACCGGCAGCCAACAATGCTCCGGCAAGGACGCCCCCGATCGTGCCGGCCGTCGTGCCCTCGATGATGAAGGGGAGCCGAATGAAGGCGTTGGTAGCGCCGACAAGCTGCATGACGCGGATGTCTCTTCGCCGAGCATGAAGAGTGAGTCGAATCGCGTTGCCCACCATCCATGCGGCTCCGAGAGCCAGCAATACCGCGGCGATCAGGCCCCCGGCTCGGATGAAGCCCGCAACGGCCAGCAATCGCTGCAGCACCTGAGCGCCGTCGCGCACGCTTTCGCTTTCCGGCCAGGCACGGACCTCTCGGGCCAGCGTGAGGGTTCGATCGGGGGATGTCGTCACCACCTCGATTTTGTCCGGCAGCGGGTTGTCGTTCAGCCCGTCCAGCACGTCTGGGCCGGGCCAGCTCTTTTTGAACTCCTGCCAGGCGATCTCGCGGGGAACCAGTCGCACCCGACTCACTCCCTGGGACCGCTGGAGTGCGGCCATGAGTTCATTCACGCGCGTTCGGGGCACGGTGGGTCGCACGAAGATGTGCACTTCAATTCGGCGGGGCAGCGCATCGGCGATCAAGTGTACGTGCCAGGCGAGGAGAGCAAATCCGCCGAGAGTCGTCAATGCCACGGCAGTGGTGGTGACGCACGCGAGAATCATCAACCGCTGTCGAAATCCGTTCAACCATGCCTCCCGAAGGAGGAACATAAAGGTGAAGATCATCCCGGCTCAGACCCCTTCACCGCTCCGGAGCCGCCGGTGGCTGGGTGCAATTCTTCTAAATCCTGTTGGATCTCGGCGGAATCATAGCCTCCCTGCGCTTCGTCCCTGACCAGGCGCCCGCCCTGGAGCTCGAGAACTCGCCGCCCAACCGCATCGACGAGGGGCTGGTCGTGTGTGGCGATGAGCATGGTGGTTCCGGAACAGTTGATTTCGAGGAGTAGATCCATGATGCCGCGGGAAGTCTCCGGATCGAGGTTTCCGGTCGGTTCATCCGCCAGAAGGAGCTGCGGCCGATTGACGATGGCTCTGGCCAGGGCTGCGCGCTGCTGCTCTCCGCCGGAGACCTGGTGTGGAAACATTCTTGCACGAGGGAGGATCCCCACCCGGTCCAGGGCTTCGATGGTGCGCTGATTCAGCGGCTTCCCATGTACTCCGATAACTCGAAGGGCAAATGAAACGTTTTCAAACAGCGTGCGGTCCGGCAACAGCCGGAAGTCCTGGAAAACGACACCCAGTTTTCGTCGCAGGGAAGGCACCCCTCGTCGATGCAGTGAGGTGACTTCTGTCCCATCCACCCAGACCTCTCCTCCGGTCGGCTTCAGCTCCCGATTCAGGATCTTGAGCAGTGAGCTCTTCCCGCTTCCCGTCTGGCCGATGAGGAACACGAACTCCCCCGGCTCCACTTTGAAACTGACGTCCTCAAGCGCCAGAGCCCCGCGGGCATGTTGAAGGCTGACGTGCGCCAGCTTCACCGCCGGCGGTTTGGCTCCGAGTCGAGCAGGCATCGAACACATTCGAAAATGAACTCTCGGATGGCTGATCGGGGCGCCCGGAGATGCCGCGGGCGCGAGCCACCCATTATCACTTCGGTCTCTGGAGCGCGGAGAGTGCAGGCTATGAACACTGAATCCCGGTTTGATCGACTCCGGTCCCATCCGGATGTGGCGCTCGACATCGCCATTCGTCCCCCATGGGCGGACTTCGGCGAGGTCCCGAAGAGCCGTTCGGCGTGGGAGGCGATGCGTGGTCGCGTTGAAGCTCGGTGGCGGGAGTCGCTCGGTCCCTTCCCGGACGCTGCCGCGCTGGAGCCCCGACTCCTCCGACAGGAGGTGCTCCCGGATCATACGCGAATCCATTTGCGCTTTCGAGTGGACGGAGGGGTTGGACCCGAAGGAGAGCCTGATGCCTACCTTCTCATCCCCAGAGAGCTCAAGCAACCGGCTCCAGGTTTGGTGGTTCTTCATCAAACCACCGATCAACACATCGACCAGCCCGTCGGGATCTCCGGTCGCGAAGGAGTTCACATCGCGCTGCGTCAGGTGAGGCGCGGGTATGTGTGTCTGGTCGCTCGAAACTTCCTGTGGTGCCGGAGCGGCGTGCCGCTCCAACAGATCACGCGGGATCTGCTTGAGACTCCCGTGCCCCAGCGAAACGGTCGGGGATTCCGCTGGAAGACCGGCATGGCCAAGATGCTCTGGGATGCGATTCGTTCCACGGACTACCTGGTGTCGCGTCCCGAGGTGGACCCCACGAGGATCGGGACGATCGGGCACAGTCTGGGAGCCAAGGAAGTGATCTACCACGCGGCGTTCGATCCGCGGGTGAAGGTGGCGGTGAGCTGTGAGGGCGGCATCTCACTCCGCTTCAGCAATTGGAACGCCGACTGGTACCTTGGAAAGCAAATCGACGCGCCCGGCTTCCAGGCGGACCACCAGGAACTGCTGGCCCTCACCGCGCCTCGCGCCTTTCTCCTCATCGGTGGGGAGAGCGCCGATGGCGGCAAGAGTTGGCCTTTCGTGCGGTCCGCCCTTCCTATCTACAGGCTCTACGGCGCGGAGGAGCGGCTGGGCTTACTCCGACACCCAGCGGGGCATGACTTCCCCCACCCGGGCGTGGATCGGGAACTCGTGGATCTCTGGTTGGACCACTCTCTGCAGCCGTAAGGGCCGGAAGCGGCTGGGTTTGCCGTGTCCGCCCCAGGGTTCAGGCGGTTTGCCAGGTGGAGTTGCCGGCAAGCTCGCGGCGTAGGCGGCCGCGAATTCGGAAGAGGCGACCGCGCACCTGGCTCCGCGTAACACCCAACAGATGGCTGATCTGATCGTAGTCGCGGTCCTCGAAGTAGAACATGCGGAGGAGCCGGCGCTCTTCGAGGGGCAGACGATCCAGAGCGGCATCCACGGCGGTGCGGGTCAGGCGAATCCGCTCGCCGTCGAGCAGCAGGTGCTCCGGATCCACCTGGGCTCCGTCGGCTTCCACTTCAATTTCCGTATCCGGGGCATCCAGCTCAATGGCGGGGGCTCGCCGACGGCGGAGTGTGTCGAGCGCGACTCGCCCGGCGATCTGGTAGAGCCAACCTTTTCCAGAGCACTCTCCGCGGAAGCCGGATCGGGCCCGCCATGCCTTGTAGAAGGTGGTGAGCATCGCGTCTTCAGCCTCTTCGTGGCTCCGAAGTCTGCGGAATAGAAAGCCCTGGAGCCCGTCTCGGTGACGCTGAAAGAGCAACTCAAACGCCGCTTCGTCTCCGTTCGCTGCCCGACGAACGAGGCTGGTGTCATCGTCCGGGACGCACGGGAGGGCGGCAGTGTCGGCGTGGCGGGTGCTGGTTGAAGGGTGCATCGTCGCTCTCCGTTACTCTCATCGCTCGCCGAAATCAACCGGCGCTGTGCTCTGTTCAAGAGGATAGGCCGAGCGTATGAAGAGGTTATGAAGCGCGGGTGTGACGCAGTTCTCACTCTGAAGCGAGGCGGGCTCACCCGGAACCCGCCTCGATATCTAAGTTGCTCCGGACCCTGGGTCGGGAGCAACTGGGCGCACTACTTGCCCTTGCCGAGGAGCATCTGAAGTTCTTCCTCGTCGGCGAGATCGTCGCGAGGAGAGGCTTCGATCAGGGTCGGATCACGCTCGACTTTCAGCGGGCGAGATTGCTCCTTGCCGTCGACCACCAGCACCACGCGGTAGTCGCCGGGAGGCACTGCTGCCCCAAAGCCGCCAAATCGACCGCCGGCCGGCGGCGCCGGCGGCGCC
>SYKE01000069.1 GCA_005798285.1 Actinomycetota bacterium | reverse complement strand
GATGCGTTCATTGCGCCGCATCTCCTCGCGCAGCGCCAGGTTGATCGCCTGGATGAGGGTCAGCGATGCCAAGTCAAAACCTCGTCCCGCTGCTCCTTGAGATGCCAGGGCAGATCGGAGTACACATCATCCACCAGGCTTTCCAACGGCGGCCGAGGCGCCGCCTCAGCCTCGCAAAGCTCCCCGAGCAGGACGCTGTCCGCGGCGGCCCGAAACTCGGCTTCCTCAGCCGCAGTCCACCAACTCCGCCGTTCGAGGAATTGACGCACTCGAACGAGGGGGTCCCGACGCTCCCATGCATCCATCAATTCCGAGTCTCGGTAGCGGCTGGGGTCATCCGCAGTGGAGTGCGGACCCATCCGCTGGGTAACGAACTCGATAAATACCGGACCCGCTCCGGAGCGCGACCAGTCGAGAGCCTGTTGGGTGACTTCGTAAACCGCGAAGATGTCGTTGCCGTCGACGCGAAGTCCCGGCATCCCGTAACCCGCGGCCTTCAGCGCGAGCGACTCGACGCGGCATTGGCGGGCGCTGGGCAGCGAGATGGCCCAACCATTGTTCTTGCAGCAGAAGACCACCGGCGCCTGCTGGACTGCGGCCAGAGTCATTCCTGCGTGAAAGTCTCCGGTTGAGGTAGCGCCGTCCCCGAAATACACCACGACGGCGCTGTCCTCACGCTGGAGACGCAGGCTCCACGCGGCGCCCACCGCCTGCGGGATCTGGGTACCCACCGGGCTGGATGCGAAAGCGATGCGCAGATCCTGCGCCCCGAAGTGGTCCGGCATCTGGCGGCCCTTAGCGTTGTCTTCCCAGCTCCCCAACAACTGCGCCAGAAGCTTACGGAGTGGGAGGCCCCGATGGAGCAGAGCTCCCTGCTCTCGATACGCCGGAAAGATCCAGTCCAGCGGGCGAAGCGCCGCAGCGGTACCGATCTGAACCGCCTCCTCGCCGGTGGAGGGGACAAAAAACTGAATCCGCCCCTGCCGTTGGATCGCCGTCAGCCGCGAGTCGTAAACGCGCACCCTCAGCATCCATTGGTAGATCTCGCGCGCCCAGTCCCGCGTGAATGCGGTATCCGGTCTGTTCAGCCCGGGCAACTCCGAGCCGTCCTCTGCAAGCCGCTGCACCATGGGCGGCCCGTCGGAGTCTGCCGACGTCGCCAGCAGGCTCTGGAACGGGTGGGAGTAGCCGGGTATGTTTGTCGAGACCATCTGATCCATGTCGAACTCTCGAGTCGCCGCTGCCCGCCATTGGCGCGGGTACGGAACAACCACTCAATAGCTTATCGTGCCGCTCCCTCGAACCTGAACGAGTTGCGAGGGGAACGCTCGACCTCGAAGAGTGACCCTCAAAGGTGGAACCGGTTCCGCGAGATGCGGCGTGCTAAACTGAGCGCCGCGGGCTGGGTGCGGGTCTCCGTTGCGAGTGAACTGGGGATGGGGGTTGAACGAGCTTCCAATTGGCGTTTTCGATTCCGGCGTCGGAGGGCTCACCGTGGTTCGGGAGATCTTCCGGCAACTGCCGCAGGAGAGCGTCCTGTACCTGGGAGATACAGCCCGGGTGCCGTATGGTCCAAGAGGGCTGGATACGATTCAGAGGTTCTCTCGGGAACTGGCGGAGTTCCTGCTTGCGCGAGCCGTAAAGGCGCTGGTGATTGCGTGCAACACCGTGTCGGCGACAGCCGCCGACGCAATTCGTGAGATCTCTCCGGTTCCAGTGTTCGACGTGGTTCAGCCGACGGTTCGAACCGCCGTCGCCGCGACACGGAGTCGGCGCATCGGGATCATCGGGACCGTGTCGACGGTTCGGAGCGACGTCTACGGCCGGCTGGCGGCGGCGCTGGATCCCGAGGTCCAGGTGATCGGCCAACCCTGTCCCCTCTTCGTTCCGATAGCCGAGGAGAATCTCCAGTCCCACCCGGTTGCCCGGATGATGGCGGATGAGTATCTGCGATGTTTCGCAGGTACCGGGATCGACACGCTCATCCTGGGGTGTACCCACTACCCGCTGCTCAGCGACGTCATTGCGGAGAGCGTGTCGAAGGTGGTCGGCGGCCCGGTTCATCTGGTGGATTCCGCCGAGCCCACCGTTGGGGAGCTTGCGGCGTTCCTGTCCGCGGAGGGAAAACTCGCAGATGGACCGCCTCTTCATCGGTTCTTCGTAACCGACTCGTCATACCGATTCATGCAGATTGCCGCGTCGATCCTGGGCCGGGATGTCGCGGCCGCGGTAGCCGAAGCACGGCTGGTGCGTTGAGGCTCCCCGGCGGAAGAGGGAGCCGAAAACAGAAAACGGGGTGTGGCGCACAACCACACCCCGCACGGAGCGACTGGGATTCGAACCCAGGGGAGACCTTGCAGCCCCCACACGCGTTCCAGGCGTGCTCCTTAATCCGCTCGGACATCGCTCCCGGACGAAGAGGATGGTAGCACCACCCGTGCAACTGGTCAACCGCCCGGCCCGAAGGAATCACGCGCCCCCATGTCCATGCCGGAACTCTTCGAAACACACTGTCATCTGAACCATCGAGACTTCGCCAGCGATCTCCCCGAAGCGCTGTTCCGGGCCCGCCGGGCAGGCGTGCGGGAACACCTCGTGATCGGCTGGGATCTGGAGTCGAGCCGCCGCGCCGTGGAGCTGGCGGACCCCGACCAGGGCCTGTTTGCGGCCGTCGGCATCCATCCTCACCACGCCTCGGAGTGGTCTGCAGAGGTCCGTGACGAACTCGTGGACCTTGCGGGATCGCCGGGCGTTGTCGCTTTCGGTGAGATCGGACTCGACTTTTACCGCAACCTCTCCCCCCGAGAGGCTCAATTCCGAGCGTTCGAGGAGCAGCTAACGCTCGCCCGCGAACGGCTAAACCTGCCCCTCATCATCCACACCCGCGAGTCGATGGCCGACACGCTGGATGTTCTCTCCGGCGTTCCCCTCGGCGCCGGCGGAGTGTTGCACTGCTGGAGCGGTAGTTGCCAGGAGGCGGAACGCGCGGTCGACCTGGGCTGGCACCTGGGAATCGGTGGGGTCATCACCTACAAGAACCCGGGAAGTCTACCGGACGTGGCCCGTGCGACGAGTCTGGATCGAATCCTGCTGGAGACCGACTGCCCCTACCTCACGCCGATGCCCTACCGCGGAAAGCGCAATGAGCCCTCGTACCTGGCACTGGTATTAGGGCGGCTCGCGAAGGTGCTGGACCGATCCGAGTCCGATCTTGCTGTCCAAACGCGCACCAACGCAGTTCGGCTGTTCAACACCGGCTCCGAACCTGCGAACAAGATCTCAACATCGGTTTGAGTACCAGTCCTTTAACGGGATGCGTCCAAACAGCGGGCCAGGCGTTCGACGATCCCAGGATCGCAAAACGAGAAAAAGATTCCTAAAGTGGTCACGCAAACGCGTATCGAGCTGTTTGGAGGCCTCTGCATCCGGCAGGGGGAGCGGACTGTTACCCGGCTCCCCACCCGGAAGACGGCTTCGTTGCTCGCTTTTCTTGCCTACTATCTGGGCAAGGAGCATCCGCGCGAGGTGCTGGTCAACCTTCTGTGGCCGGATAGCGATCTCAACGCCGGTCGTAAGAGCCTGAGCGTTGCCCTCTCCGCAATTCGCCGAAAGTTGGAGCCGCCGGGAATTCGACCGGGAAGCATTCTGCACACCGATCACTTCTCGGTGAAGATCTTCGTTGAGACGGTGGTCACAGACGTGTTGGAGTTTGAGGCCGCCCTGGACCGCCGAAAGCGGACGGAAGACCCCTCGGAAGCCATACGGCTTCTGGCAGAGGCTGTCGAGAACTATCGAGGACAACTGCTCCCAGGCCTCTACGAGGACTGGATTCCCCGAGAGCAGGAGCGGCTCGCGATGCGCCTTGAGGAGGCGCTGACCGAGCTATCCGGACTGGCGGCGCAATCGGGAGACATTCCGGGCGCCTTCAAGTATGCGCGCCGACTGGTCGACCTGGACCCCCTCCGCGAAGAGGGGCACCGGCAGTTGATGCGGCTCTATGCCGCCTCGGGCCGAGTTCCGGAAGCGCTCAGACAGTTCCAGGAACTTGAACAGACGCTGCGCCGCGAGTTGGGCGCGTTGCCGTCGTCCGTCACACGCGCATTGGCTGCCGAAATCGCGGGAAGTCCGGCAACGGCGGCCTCTCCGGTGAGCCCAGTCTCCGCGCCCGCGGTCGGGCGGCCCGGGGCGGCGCCGCCGCCGGAACCGCCGCCGCCGCCGCTCCTGAGCGGGTCGCGGCTCCCCTCTCCCTGGACTCTCTTCGTGGGTCGCGTCGAGGAGCGAAGCTGGCTGGTTGAAGCCGTTGGGCCGGGCCGTTCGCGTTTGATCACTCTGACCGGTCCCGGCGGCTCCGGGAAGAGCCGGCTTGCTGTAGAGGTGGCGCGAGAACTCAAAGGGGCCTACCACGGGCGCGTGTGGTTCATCCCGCTTGCGGATCTGGCGGATCCCCGCTCTGTTCCCGATCGGCTGGCGCAGGTGCTGGGTGTCGGAATCGGACCCGGCGAGGATGCGCTGGAAAAGTGCCTCGACTCGCTTCAACGTGGAGGTGGGCATGCGCTTCTGGTGTTCGACAACTTCGAACATCTGATCGCGGAGGGGAGTCGATTGATCCACCGCATCCTGGATGGGCTGCCCGAAGCGAGTTGTCTGGTCACCTCGCGGCACCGGCTGAACGTCGAGGGCGAACGCGAGTTCCCTGTGCCGTCGCTGGCAACGCCCTGCGGCGCCACCCTCGAGGACCTCCGGGCCAGTGAGAGTGTCCAACTCTTCGTAGACCGTGCCCAGGCCGTGCGACCGGGCTTCCAGATCACCGCGGCAAACGCGGAGGCCGTACGAGCTCTGTGCGAGCGGTTGGAGGGGATCCCGCTTGCGATCGAGCTCGCGGCAGCGCGCTCCCAGGTGCTGGCGCCTGCTCAGATGCTGGAGCAGTTGCACCACCGCTTCAGCTTTCTCGTTGCGAGACACCGAGACGCGGACGCCAGGCATCGGAGCCTGGAGGCTGCTATCGATTGGAGCTACCGGCTCTTGCCCGCCGAACTCCAGGCGTTCTTCGCGGCGCTCTCCATCTTCCGAGGTGGGTGGTCGCTGGATGCCGCCGTGTACGTCGCCGGGAGCGTGCTGAAGCCCGAGCTTCACGAGGACTCGGAACCGGGCGCCGACAGTGCCCTGGAGAGCCACGTTCTTGACGCCCTTGCTCGCCTGCGCGAGTGCTCCCTCATATTCGCCGAAGAGGTCGGCGGTGAGATGCGCTACCGGATGCTGGAGACCCTCCGGGAGTACGGCGCCGACCGTCACGACTGCGGGGAGCGGGGCGCCCTGTACGCCCGGCTGGTTCGTTGGCACCTCTTCTATCTGCACCGACACCAGATCACCCCGTCCGGCAAGAGCCAGGCCGCTTACATGGAACGGATGGATCGAGATCAGGAGAACTTCTGGGCCGCGCTGGATTGGTGTCGCAGCCAGGGGGTGGAGGTCTCGCCAGCGCTCGAAATCGCCTCTCGGCTGGGACCTTACTGGTACACCCGCGGATACTTCCGGAGAGCCTCGGAGTGCCTGCTGGGCCTGCTGGAGCGATCAGATCCCTCCGATCGCGGACGCTGGCGCGCTGCGGCGTTGAATGCCTCGGGGGTGATGCTCACCTGTTTGGGAGAGGACGGCCGCGCCGTTCCCCTCTTCAGGGAGGCGCTGGGCATCGGGCGGGAAACTGCGGACCGAAGTATCATCACGCATTCCCTCAGCCGTCTCGCCGCGATTGCGTTTCGGCGTGGAGACTTCCCTGCTGCCCGAGCCAGTTTTGAAGAGGCGCTTGAGATCCTCCGTCGCGCCGGGGATGTGCAGGGAGTGGCGTCCAACCTGGCCAGCCTCGGGAGCATTGCTCGCGCACAGGGAGATCTTGTGGATGCGAGGCGTTGCTATGAAGAGAGCCTCGCCGTTGCACGGAAGAACGACGATAGCCGCTGCACCGCGATGTCATTGGACTGTCTGGGCCGGGTGGCTCGAGACGAGGGAGAGTTGGACCGGGCCCGCGCCTGCCACCTCGAAGCCCTCGCCATCCGAGAGGAACTCGGAGATATGCCCGGCAGGGTCATCTCCATGGGAAATCTCTCCCTGGTGGAGATCGAACAGGGTGAGTTCGCCCGCGCAGAGCATCATCTCCAGGAAGCCCTCCGGATCGCCCGAGACCTGGGGGATCGAGTTGGAGTGGCGTCATGCCTGTGGGCGCTCGCGTTCTCGGCGACGCATCAGGCTCGCCTGCCGGAAGCCCGCTCGCTCTACCAGGAGAGCCTGGAGATTCGTGCGAGTCTTGGCCACCCGCCCGAGATTCTGGAAAGCGTGGAGGGGCTGGCTACCGTGGATGCGCAGGCATTCCGCTCCGAGCGCGCCGCCACTCTCTTCGCCGGCGTCGACGCCCGGAGTCGGGAATTGGGAGTTGTGCTCCCCGCCAATCTCAGAGCGGGTCGGGCATCGGTGGTGGATGCGGTTCGCGCCACGCTCTCCCCCGAGGCCTGGATCGACGCCACGGCCGAAGGAGAGAGTCTTCCTCTCGCGGAGCTTGTGCGCCGAGCACTCTCCGATTAGGCGTCTCTAAGGGTTTTTCGCTGATCAATCTGGTTTTCGAGTGTAATTCAGCGTGTATTTGCCCCCATTTATCAAGTCTTTAGGGGTGCGATGCAAGAGTTGGGCAGTTCGGAGGTCGATTCACCACCGCATGTAGAATCTGAATCCATCCTGCCATCCTCGGCCGGACTTGGAGGGGTGCGTCGTGGTGATTTCACAGCGGAAGCGACAAGAGTTGATCG
>SYKE01000068.1 GCA_005798285.1 Actinomycetota bacterium | reverse complement strand
CGTTCAGCTCGACAGCAGACTGCATCGTTTGATAATGAGGAGAGGCCGGGTCATCGACACAGAAGACTCGATGCTGCAGCGGCGTGTATCGGAGGCGCAGCAGATGACCGGCTTCACGATCTTCCTGGCGCCCCGAGGGCTGCGCAGCCCTCTCGACTCCGGAGACACACGCCACTATGAAGTCAACACCGCCGGTACCCAGGGAGAGCGACGAGGCCGTGATGTTCATCAGTACCGCGTCACCCACCTGCACGTCGGGAGTCAGCTCCGGGTACTGGATGGCGCGACGAACCCCACTCACCGTGTCCACTTCCCACTCGACGCAGCCCGCGCGGGAATCGAGGACCCGGCGCGCGGTGCCCTGTTCCAGACGGATGTTCCGACGTTTTGCGAAAATTGAGAGTTTTGGGGAGGCGGACTGATCCATGGGGACGCACCTAGTTCATGTGTTCGCGCGGCGCCGCGCACCCCTCGCGTCGGGTCTCGTCAGAGAGTCCCAATCATCCCGGTGCGCCTCTCCCTGTCTTTCGGCCCATCTGCCAGCCATGAAGCTGTTGTACTCCATTGATGCGAAGTGTGAACCACGGAGTCGGCTTGGAACGGACACGCTCCTTTTGCTGACCGCGGGTGGAAGCGAACTCTTACCGTCAGCCGAAAGCGTGAGCAAGGTGGAATTTGTGCTCCGCCCCGTAGCGTTCTTTTGTCGGGCATGTCCGCTCCGTCAGCGCTCCCAGGCCTTCTCATGCTCCGGCGCCATTCAGCTTCCCCTTGAGCCCGAAGGGGAAGAGTGGATGCGTCAACTGGTACGCCACCGGAGGTCCACCCGCAAGGACCCTGAGCGGGAGTCCCAGGACGTTGCACTGACGCGGCTCAAGGACAAGCTCGATCAGCTACCGCCGAAGTGCCGACCGGGCGGGCCTCAGGGCGCAGCCTCGGGGACGGAGCGCGGCCACTTTTTCCAATGGTTTGAGGCGCGATTCCGAAAGCCCCGCTTGGATCTGGACCAACTCCTCTCCTTTCTTTTCGACCGCGATTACATCGACCCGGCCGACGCCGAACTCGCTGCACGAGCGCTCGGGCTCTGGGTGGATGGGGCCATCGACCCTGCCGGTCACCGCCAGGCGGTCTTCACGGATCCCGTCGTGCGCGAAGATCCGCCGACCGTCGTGGAGTTGAAGCGGTTCTTCCTGTTCTTGATGCATGCCTGCAGTCGTGGTCAGGGTGTCAAGCTGCTCCTCGCCACGCCGGAGCGGGCCCTGGCGGCCCTCGATGGCGAACTCGTTGACTGGAGTGACAGTGTGACATCGGTGGGTCACCCCAATCCACAACTGTCGATGGCAGCGTCGCGTCGGTGACGTCGGATCCACCGAGCAGTCTGCTGCTTCGGCCGCCCAGGGCTGCTGAGGCCGAGTTGTATGCGGAGTGGTGGAGCGATCCCGAGGTGCAGTGGGGTTTCTGTGCGGAACCCCGTTCGGCCGATCAGATCCGGTCTGCTCTCCCGGAGTTGGAGTCGGAGGCACGCTCCGCCGGGCATTGGACCGAACTTGTGATCGAGGCCGACGGTCGACCGGTGGGCTCTGTTTGGGTCTCTCACTGGGATCTGGACTCCGCGTCGTGCGAGCTGAACATCTTGATCGGTTCCCCAGTGGATCGGGGTCGAGGCATCGGCTCGCGTGCCCTGACGTTGTTCGCGCGGTGGGCCTTTCCGCGCATGGGACTGCGACGAGCGCTGCTCTGTCCCAGAGACGATCACTATCCTGCAATCCGCACGTACCGACGTCTCGGCGCCGCCCTCGGGGACATCGCTCCAGACGTGATGACCTGGCGCGGCGAGGTGGCTTGCTTCCGCGAGATGGAGTTGTCCCCAGAGATGCTCCCGCCGTCGCATCCAGGCGATCGGCTGCTCGGAGAGTACCGCCCGAACGAGAAAAGGCCTCCGTGAAGCGGCGAAGGGGAACTGCCGCATTGAGATCAACTATTGAATAGCGGCGCCGAAAGGCCCCCGCCCTTCGCCATCCCAGGACCTTGCCCTCTTGATGAGACCGACCGGCTTAACCTGTGCCCGCCTCCTGGCGGGTCTCGCCGCCTTGTTCGCGACAGGCGGTCTCGGGCGTTCTTTTGCGGCTGGCGAGAGCCCCCAGGTGCGGGTTCGCGTCAATCCCGTTGACGGCGCCGAAGTGGTCTGGGCGCCGGCGGGGTCGTATCGGATGGGCTTCGATGGCGGTCCTCGCGACGAGCGCCCCGAGCACGCGGTCCGGCTGACACGCGGCTTCTGGATCTACCGCCACGAAGTCTCCAACACCAGGTATCGCCGGTTCGTCGAGGCCACCGGCCACGAGGCGCCGGTGTGCTGGGGCAACGCGGCCTTTGCCGCCGGGGACCAGCCTGTGGTTGGGGTCGCCTGGTCGGATGCCGTGGCCTACGCTCGATGGGCCGGCGGACGCCTTCCGACCGAAGCCGAGTGGGAGTACGCCGCTCGGGGAGGTGACGGCCGGCGGTATCCGTGGGGCGCAGAGCTGCCGGACGAGCAACTCGCCGTGTTCATGCTCGATCACTCGCTGGCCACCCGACCCATCGGGTCATGCCCGCGAGGCGCGAGCCCGTTCGGAGCCCTGGACATGGCGGGAAATGTGCCGGAGTGGTGCTCGGACTGGTATGGGGCTTACGCCTCCGGTCCTCAGGTTGACCCTGGTGGACCTGAAACCGGGACGCTTCGTGTGGCTCGAGGCGGCTCCTGGGATCAGGCTCCTGCACTGCTGCGGACCACCGCCCGAAACGGCTTCAAAGCCGAGGGGAAGACACTAGGGGGCACCGCGCTCGGAAGCGAGCGCGGCTTTCGTCCCGTACTGCCGCAGGAGGCAATTGCGCCATGACCGAGGTCACCGATTTGTGGGAGCGACTTCGCGGCTCCCGAGTCAGCCGGCGCACTCTGACCGTCGGCGGATTGAGCGCGCTTGGGTTGACGGATTCTCCAGCGTTCGCGCGGGAGCCGCAACCCTCGTCGCAGAGTCCCGGGGTGTCCTGCATCCTCCTGTGGCTACCGGGCGGGCCAAGTCAGCTCGACACGTTTGACCCAAAGCCCGACGCGCCTCGCGAGGTGCGCGGACCGTTTGAGCCGATCGACACCAATGTGCCGGGGATCCGCATCACCGAACTCTTCCCCCGTCTCGCACAGAACGCCGACAAGATCGCCCTCGCGCGATCCGTCTACCACACCCTCGACGACCACGCGCGAGCTCCATGCTGGCTTCAGCAAGGACGGCTCCACGACACGATCAAGTACCCCACGATGGGCGCTATCGTCTCGCGCCTCAAGCCCGGGACCGGCGGACTACCGTCCTTTGTCACGGTACCGCGAATGACTCTCATTGCGGGGGTCTCCGAGGTGGATCATGGGGTGACCGCGGGAGATATGGGCGCCGCCTGGAATCCCGTCATCCCCCTGGGCGTGCCGGGTCTGCCGGGCTTTGGGGTTGCAGATCTTGCGCTGCCCCCTGCCGTCACCGCATCGCGACTTGGCCGCAGAATTCGCATTCGGGAAGAGGTGGAGCGCCTGGGCGGCGACACGGCTCGGTCTTCGGGCGGTGAGCTGTATGACCGTGCGTTCGGGCTGATCCAATCGGATCGGGTGCGATCCGCCTTTGATCTGGAGTCCGAGCCCCGAAAGCTCCGGGATCGGTACGGCCGTCACGGTTTCGGGCAGAGCGCACTCCTGGCGCGACGGCTGGTGGAGCGTGGTGTCCGGTTCGTGACTGTGAACTGGCCGAACTACTATCAATGGGATCACCACACCAACTTCGTGGGCCGGATGAAGAACGATGCCGCTCCGCTCGATGACGCTCTCACTTCGCTGTTGGAGGACCTCACCGATCGCGGAATGCTCAAACGCACACTCGTGCTCTGCATGGGTGAATTCGGCCGAACCCCCACCGTGAACAAGGAAGCGGGCCGCGATCACTGGATCCACGTCTTCAGCGTGCTCCTGGCAGGCGGCGGCATCCGCGGAGGACAGGTGGTCGGGAGCAGCACCGTGGACGGCTACCCGGACGAGCGACCGATCCACGCTCGGGATCTTGTCGGCACCATCTATCAGGCTCTGGGGATCTCGCCGGACTCGGAGATTCACATGGCGGACGGGCGTCCGGTGCAGGTTCTGCCGAACGCACATCCCGTGCGCGAGCTGTTGATTTAAGTAACGCCGGGCGATGCCGCCAGGGCGGACGCCCGCCTGGTAACCGCAAAGTTCAGGCAGGTGGGCGCGCCCCCAGCGCCCGGGGGTCTCCCAAGATGAAGCGTTTTGTTGCTCCCTGCGTACTGGCGATGGGTGTGCTCGCGGCCGTGGGGACCCGTACCGCGGTCCGCGCCGCTCAGGATGCGTCGCCTCCCAACATCGTCATCCTCTTCGTGGATGATCTGGGGTACGGCGACATCGGTCCGTTTGGAGCCACCCTCCAGAAGACTCCGCATCTCGATCGAATGGCGCGGGAGGGGATGAAGCTGACCAGCTTCTATGCGGCGCCGGTGTGCTCCGTGTCGCGAGCCCAACTGCTGACGGGCTGTTACGGCGCACGTGTTTCTGTGCCGGGCGTCTATCCACCCGGGAGCAAGAACGGGCTTCATCCTCGGGAAGTCACCATCGCGGAGCGGCTGAAGGAGCGAGGCTACGCCACCCAGTGCATCGGAAAGTGGCATGTGGGCGATCAACCCGAGTTCCTCCCAACGCGGCAGGGCTTTGACCACTATTTTGGGCTGCCGTACTCGAACGACATGCAGCGCCGTTCGAAGGAAAGCGGCGAGCGGGTCGTGCCGCTGGTGCGCGACGAGCGTGTTCAGGAACTTCTCACTGAGGAGGGGCAGAGCGGTCTCGTGGAGCGCTACACAGATGAGGCGCTGGGGTTCATCGATCGCTCAAAGGAAAGCCCCTTCTTTCTCTATCTGGCGCATACGGCCGTGCACACCCCCATTCATCCCGGCCCGGCGTTTCGCGGAAAGTCCAGGAATGGGCGCTTCGGCGATTGGGTGGAAGAGGTGGACTGGAGCACCGGCAAGATCCTGGACCGTTTGACCGAGCTGAAGCTGGATCGGAAGACACTGGTGGTTTTCACGAGCGACAACGGGCCCTGGTTGATCAAGGGACCGGATGGGGGAAGCGCCGGACCCCTGAGGGCGGGGAAGGGCAGCACGTGGGAAGGCGGCGTCCGCGAGCCGACGCTGATGTGGTGGCCGGGCAGGATCGCTCCGGGCACAAGTTCCGACGTGGTGGCGGGAACCATCGACTTGCTGCCCACCGCCGTCAAGCTGGCAGGCGGTCGCGTGCCGAGCGAGCCCGCCATTGACGGCCGAGACCTCTCAAAGGTTCTCCTGGAGCAGAGCAGCCGGTCGCCGCGGGAGGCTCACTACTACTTCGCCGGATACAATCTGCAGGCGGTAAGGCAGGGTCCCTGGAAACTGGCGCTCGCGGCACAGCCCGGACTTACCGCGGCGGAGGCGGGACCCGATCCCAAGACCCCGGCGCCCCGTCTCTACAATCTCAACGACGACATCGGCGAACGCACGAACGTCGCCGACGCTCATCCGGACGTGGTTCGACGTCTCAAGGCCCTCGCGGATCGGATGGCTGCTGATATCGGCGGCGCCTCACCGGCCCTTCGCCGCGCAGCCGGTGAGGCTGCCAATCCACAAACTCTGTATCCTACCGTTCCCGATCCGCTGCGCGCGGGACGTCCGGCCGCCAGACCTGCGGACCTTTCGATGCTGAAGCCGGGGGACACGGTCAGCGCGGGTGCGGCGCCTCAGGTCGCGGGCACTGCATTTACGGTATCTCTGGAAGTTGAGACCTCGCAGGCCGACGGCGTACTGGTGGCGCATGGCGGTGTTTCAGCGGGCTACGCCGTTCATTTACGGGAAGGTCGAGTCGTATTCTCACTCCGGACCAGGCCCGGCGAAGCCCTCACAGAGATCGTGGCGCCCCGAAAGATCTCGGGACGAGTGCGGATCGCGGCAGCACTGGGAGCGGATCGCACGCTCTCTCTGAAGCTCAACGACATGCTCGTGGCCACCGGAACAGCGCCGGGATTACTGCCGCGCCAGCCCGCGGAGAACTTCTGCGTCGGCTTCGACGACGGCAAGCCCGTGGCGAGGTACACGACGACGGATGTCCTAGTGGGAGTGCTCCGGGGTCTTCACGTCACCATCCCCTGATGTGTTTTGACACGGGGAATCACAGTTCCACTGACTCCCTCGATCGGACCCGCTCCGACGGTGAACCGGGGGGGGCCGCCTTGAATGTGGAGATCACCGGAGTTGACCTTGACACTAAGAGCACGTTGGGCGCCGCGCCGTGCAATGAGCAAGGCGATGCTGATGGTGGGGTTCCGCTGTGGGGAGGCCAAGGTCCGCGGAGGGCAAGGGTCCATAGCAGCTCACCAACGGACGGCATCTACGTTGCTGTCTCTGCGGCTGGGGATACTCGAGGACGGGGCGACCATCTCTATGATCGTCTGGCGGATGGGTCGCCATTGCGTTCGCCGCTTGGACAGCTTGTTTTCATCCGAAAGAAGCGTGGCGCTGTGGCAGGGGTTGTTCGGGACGCTCGTACCGAGAACGTGGGTGCTGAAGTTTGGATATCGGCGGTTACGGCCAGTTTCCCGGAGGACTTCCCCGAGAACATGGCAGCAACTGATCGAGTCCGTAGAGATGATAGCACGAGCCGGAGATGACTAGCTCGAGACGCTCTTTTGGATCGCTATGCGTAGGGGCTTTCGTGGGCTTTGACTCGCGAGCAAGCTGGGCCGTTGAGCCGATTGCCTTGATGAGTACCGCCGAGTTGACTTTGGCGGAACTTGCCGCGCAACTTCAACGGATGGATGGCGAGCCTCATCGGGTTTCGGGGAAGCCGCGCGCATGTCCGCGGGTCTTGATCCATAGTACGGACCCTTCAGCGGATGCGATCAGACTTGCGTCCGAGCGGTTGCTGGGGTGGCGTTGGGTGAAGTCACCGGGCAAGTCTTAGATAGGTTATCTCCTGGTCCGACCGGCGGAGATTGAAACCGAGGCTGGAAAGTTGCGCGCCCGATCCTTCGAAGACTATGGCGGGTATCTTCAAGCGCTGAAACTCGTGAAGCCCTCCGATGCTGCTGACCCGCCGAACGCGCCGGGCGGGCGCAGTCTCATGCAGACAAGCACGGCTCCGGCGCTCATCGAACTGTTCGGCTCGTTGGATCCGGAAGCGCAGAAGCGCGTGATCGCGGGAGGGGGAGTGGAATTCCGGTTTGGGCTCGGGCCCCAGGCTCGTCGAGAAGCCTTGGCTCAATTCCACGCTACGTATCGGGAGAGTGGCGGCACGCCGTTGGACCCGGGAGATCGGTGCGCGCTGTCGGTCACCAGGGACTCCATCGGTCGTCCCTTCGACTTGCGGCTGACGGCAAATCCGGGGAAACCCCTGGCCCGCTATGTCGCGACAGCTCCGGCGTCTTGGACTCGGATGGCGCCGGCTCGCCAAGCGCTCCGCGAGCGCTTCGATGCCCCCGTGCCGGCCGCAGATTTGAGGATTCTCAGCGGACCACTTGCCCAACTCCGCGATGAAGATGCCGGTGTTGCGTACCGACCCGGGATGACGCGGTCTGCCTGGGAGATTATGCACCTCGCCGTGCGCTGCAAACTCACGGTGATGGCGGACATTTACCCTGCCGTGGATCTGGTAGATCAAAAGCAGAAGTACCTGAGCGACGGACCCTTCAAGCAGCCCAGTATGGCGTCGAGTACGCGCATCCTTCGAAGGGTGCTGGATCGAATCTCGGATCAACTGGGCTATGACTGGCGCATTGACGGCGGCTGGCTCCTGCTTCGAAACCGGGAGTGGTACTGGTGCAAATGACTCGTGACACGGCAGTCAGGATTCAGGGAAGTAAACCGGTGAGAGTCCCGGGGAAGCGCGGCCCCTCTCGCCGTGCGCCGGCGACTTCGATCGTTATTTGAGTGCGATCTTCGCCGAGAGTTGGTCTCCAAGCCTGTGTCAGAACACGGGTGCGATGCAAGAGTTGGGCAGTTCGGAGGTCGATTCACCACCGCATGTAGAATCTGAATCCATCCTGCCATCCTCGGCCGGACTTGGAGGGGTGCGTCGTGGTGATTTCACAGCGGAAGCGACAAGAGTTGATCG
>SYKE01000067.1 GCA_005798285.1 Actinomycetota bacterium | reverse complement strand
ATGCCGTATCCCGGCTGGCCCGAACAGAAGTCAAGGTCGCGCTCTCCGGCGCAGGCGGCGATGAACTCTTCGGGGGTTATCAGCGGTACCGGGGCGACGAGATGGCGAAGAGTTGGAAGCGGATCCCCGGGTTCCTGCGCAATCAGATCCTATTGCACCTCCTTCGCCGGATGCCCAATCGAGGAGACACCACGGTCGGGGACAAGGTGCGGCTCGCCCAGAAGTTCCTGGAGCCGCTGGACTTACCCAGCGATCGGCGCTACCTGGCCTGGAACAGTTTCTTCGATGTGCGCCTGAAGAAGGAGCTGCTCTGCCGTGCCACGCCTCGCGACTCCTTTGACGCGGCGCTCCCGTATTTTTCGCAGGTTTCGGGCCGGCCCTTCGTCGATCAGGCGATGTTTGTCGACCTGAAGACCTATCTCCCCGGTGACCCGCTCTTTCTCGCGGACCGGATGACGATGGGTAATTCGCTGGAAGGTCGGGTTCCCTTCGTGGACCGGAAGTTGATGGAGGTGGCCTACCGGATCTCCGTCGACCAGAAACTGCGCGATGGCGTGACCAAGCTGATCATCCGAAAAGCGTTAGCGGGTCGTGTCCCGCCATCCATCCTGGAGCGCCCCAAACGTGGCTTTGGAACGCCGACAGATCTCTGGCTCCGGGGTCCGTGGAAGCCGTTGGCGGAGATTCTGCTGTCGCCGGAAGCGCTAAAGAAGACCGGATACTTCCAGGCTGAAGCGGTACAGCGCCTGATGGCGCAGCATCAGTCGGGCAGCCGTGACTTCAGCCAGCACCTGTGGGCGATCCTCGTGTTTCAGATCTGGCACGCACTCTACATCGAGGGGAACGGCTCGCCGGAACCCCGTCCCGATCTCGCCGGCCGGGGATACCCCGGTTGGGCATCGTCGACAACCTGACGGTGGAATCCCTGAGGGCCTTGAAATGAGAAATGTCTTGATCACCGGTGGGGCCGGCTTCGTGGGGTGCAATCTCGCGAGCGCCCTGGCCACGGACGGGATCCGAGTTCGAGTCTTCGACAATCTCTCCCGCGAGGGCGTTCGGCGGAACGCGGAGCACCTGAGGTCGCGCCACCCGGACCAGGTGGAAGTGGTTTCCGGCGATGTCCGGCGAGCGGAAGACGTATTGGGCGCCGTGCGAGGCGTGGACCACGTGTTTCATCTCGCCAGTCAGGTGGCTGTAACCACCTCCGTGCAGAATCCCCGGTTGGATTTTGAGATCAACGCTCTCGGCACGCTGAATGTCCTGGAAGCCATTCGGGCGCAGCCGGTGCCCCCCGCCATGTTTTTCACCTCCACCAACAAGGTGTACGGCGGGATGGAAGATGTGGTCGTGGAGCAGCGGGGAGATCGATATGAGTACCGGGACTACCCGGAAGGGATGGACGAGACCCGACCGCTGGACTTTCACTCTCCGTACGGTTGCTCGAAGGGCGCAGCCGACCAATACGTCCGAGATTACGCTCGCATTTACAACTTGAGGACCGTCGTCTTTCGAATGTCGTGTATCTACGGAGTGTTTCAGTACGGCAATGAAGATCAGGGTTGGGTCGCGCACTTCATTCGGGCCGCGCTTGCGGGGAAGCCGCTGACCATCTATGGCGACGGGCGGCAGATCCGGGACGTGCTGTTTGCCGAGGATCTGGTGCGGGCGTTTCGGATGGCGGCGGCGGCAATCGATCGGACCGCCGGGCAGGTCTACAACATCGGTGGCGGCCCCCAGAATACGCTCTCCTTGCTGGAGTTGCTGGACCAACTGTCGAAGTTGAGTGGCCGCAGGCTGACCGCGGCATTCGGCGATTGGCGGCCCGGCGACCAGCGCGTCTACGTGAGCAATCCGGAAAAGGCGCGGAGCGACTTTGGATGGGAGCCGACAGTCTCCCGAGAGGAAGGCGTTCGGCGCCTGTTTGAGTGGGTAAGACAGACCGGAGTATAGGGGTCGACCCCGGCTATGGCTTCCCGTCGTCTCAAGATCCTTGCCGTCAGTACCGACTATCCGCCGCTGATCGGGGGCATCGCAACTCTCTCCTCCCAGGTGGTGAGGGAGTTGGTTGAGATGGGGCACGACGTGCGAGTCATCTGCGGGGAACCCGGGGGTCTCGATCCGGTAACGGGGGCTCCTTGCGCCGACACCTGCCCGCACTTCAGTGCAGGTGGGAGCCTCGGACAACGGGAATGGGCGGTGTATCGACAGCTCCAGCAGCAGACCCGACAATTCGATCCCGATCTCATCTGGTCCAGCACATGGTTTCCGGGCGCCGCGATGGCGACCCTTGCCGGCCTGCGGGAGCGGGCTACAATCCATTGCTTTTCCGCGTACGTCTCGGAGATCGTGCCGAACACCTCTGATTTCAAGCAGCGCGTCAAGGGTCTGCTGGGACCTCTGCGCACGCGAACGATTCGGAATGCCGACCGCATCCTTGCGATTAGTCGCTACACCCGAGAGCAGGTCGTGGCGCTGGGAGCGAATCCCGAGCGCGTTTCAGTGGTTCCGGGTGGCGTTGCGCCGGTCTGGTTCGGTCACGCGCCAGCGAAGTTTACCGGCGAGCCCCGGATGATCACCATCGCCCGCCTCGACGAGCACAAGGGGCATGATGTGGTGATTTCCGCGCTGCCCGAACTCGTGAAGGCGACCCCCGATCTCGTCTGGGATGTTGTGGGACCTGGACCGCAAGACCGGCTGCGTCGGCTGGCGTGCGAGCTGGGGGTCGAAAAGCATGTGCGCTTCCATGGCCGCATGGAGTTCTCCGCGATGCTCGATCTCGCCGCGATGGCCACGGTGTTCGTGATGCCGAGCCGTGAGATGCCGGGTCGCCCCGACCTCATTGAAGGCTTCGGGTTGGTTTACCTGGAGGCGGCGGCCCTCGGAGTGCCCTCGGTGGCAGGGCGTTCGGGAGGGATACCGGACGCGGTCGAGGAGGGCATTACGGGCTATCTCGTGGAACCCACCTCACCGCAAGAAGTCGCGGACCGGGTGGGGCGACTGCTCCGAGAACCGGAGCTGGCGCACCGGATGGGGCAGGCCGCCCGGGATCGTGCCGCGCGTCAGTTCACGTGGCGACGCGTCGTTGAGCAAATGCTGACCGAACTGGGACCCCACCTCCGCGCCGAGGCGTGAGGTTCTTCTCCCCGGAGGTGTCGGTTGTCACGACCCATCAGGATCTTTCACATCATCACTCGCATGGTCCGCGGGGGCGCCCAGGAGAACACGCTCCGAACTGCCGCCCACTTTCGGGGATCGGATTGGGAGAGCGTGCTGGTAACCGGCCCACCGGACGGGCCGGAGGGCAGCATGGAGCCCGACGTTCTGCACGCGGGGGTTCCGATGATCTCTGTCCCGGATCTGGTGCGGGAGTTGGCCCCACGTTCGGATGTACGAGCCTATCGACTTCTGGTCGAGCTCTTTCGGCGAGAGCGGCCGGACATTGTGCATACGCACACCTCGAAAGCGGGAATTCTCGGCAGAATCGCGGCCCGACACGCGGGTGTTCCGGCCGTCATTCACACCCCGCACGGGCATGTCTTCCACAGCTATGGCTCCGGCGTGAAGACCCGGATCTTTGTTCAGGCGGAGCGGTTCTGTGCACGGTACGCCGATCGACTGGTGGCTCTTACGCCTCGGGAACGGGATGAGACCCTGGAACTGGGCATCGGTCGGCAGGACCAGTGGATCGTGATCCACTCCGGTGTGGATTTTGAACCGTTCGAGGCGGCCCGGGGGTCCGGCTCCGAGGTTCGGCGGGAATTGGAGATACCGGAGGACTCTCCGGTCGTCGGTACCGTGGGGCGGCTGGTTCACGTCAAGGGACAGAACACGCTCATCGACGCGGTCGCGAAGCTTGGGAGGGAGCTTCCGAGAACGCATGTGCTGCTGGTCGGCGCGGGTGACTTGCTGCCCGCTCTGACCGAGCAGGCTCGCCTCCTGGGAATGGAAGTGAGAACACAGTTTGCTTTCCAGCCGGCAAGTCAACTCGCCGGAGATCCTTACCTCCCGGTGATTCACTTCACGGGAATGCGCCGCGATGTGGGCCGATACCTGGACGCGATGGACGTATTCGCCTTGCCGTCCCTCAATGAGGGAATGGGACGTGTGCTGGTGGAAGCAATGGCGATGGAACTGCCGTGTGTGGGCGCCCGCGTCAGCGGAATCCCCGACGTCATTGAGGACGGCAGGACCGGTTTGATCGTGCCACCCGCCGACCCGAACGCACTCGCGGCAGGACTCCGAAGGCTGCTTCTGGACTCCGGGCTGCGTCGTGCCATGGGGGCGGCGGGCCGGTCGCGGGTGGTCCCAGGGTACAGCCAGGGTGAGATGCTGCGCCTCCTCGAAGTGGAATACCGCCGGCTCGTTCGGGTCGTCCAGTAGACGTCGCGGGCCTAAAGGGCCCCGCCCCGAGCGGTGGATGGATCGTCGCTGCCGTCCAGAAACCGCCAGGGTTCGTTCGCCGATGAGAGCGGAACTCCAAGGATCCGGACTCGGGCAAGGTCCACGGGCATCTGGCCACCCCAGAGGAAACGGTCGTGGAAGGTCTTCAGCGACATTCCCCGGTTCACCGCCTCACGGGCGAGCCGTCGCACTTGCAGTCCACCCAGGAGATAGGCCGCCTGGTAGAGGGGCGGGTAGTCCGGCCCAACCGACCGGCGAACTTCGCCCTCGGCACACGCTCGCTCGTGTCCCGCGACCTGTACGAGGAAGTCGATGGCCTCGTCAGCGGTCATCTCCCCGAGATGGAACTTGAGAGAGAAGCGGATCCGGGCGGCGCGGTGCCGCATCCAGAACAACATTCCAATCCGCTCCTCCGGGGCGCCGGGGAAGCCCCGGTCCCAGAGCAGCATCTCCCAGTGAAGGGTCCACCCTTCCACCCAGAACGGTGTCCAGAAGAGCCTGCGGTGGGGGAAGGCTCGCGGGCCGGCGAAGGACTGCATGTGGTGTCCCGGAATCAGTTCGTGCTGTACCGTTGCCCGAGAGAATGCGATGTTGTTGCCGCGCAGGCTCATTCGCTTCGCGTCATCGTCCATATCCACCGTGGGAAAGGAAACCTTGATAACCTCGCCCCCCAGAAAGAAGGGGCTGGTCTTTTGCTCTTCCGCCGTCATCATCTCGAGCCGCCAGACCTCAGTCGCGAGATCCGGCACGGTGAGCAGATCTTCCCGCCGCACCCAATGGATCGCCTCACGCGCCAGCCGTACGACTCGGTCCGGCTGACCGCCGGGCTCCTCGTGGCGATCTTTGACGGCCTCCACCGCGGCAGCACTGTCGTCGCCAAACCCAAGTTCGGAACTTGCTTCCCGGAGTCGCAGGTCACACCACTTCAACTCCCGGTCCGCAAGGCAGAGGAGCTCATCGGGAGAGTAGGGGATCCTCTCGAATTGCAGGTCCTCCAGGAGGGCGTCTCGACCCAACGGTCGACCATGAATGCCCGCGGATGCGCCCGACCGCGACATCCCTTCCGCCGAGAGCCGGGTCAGCGCCGCCTCGCGCTCCTCGAGCGCGGACAGGCATGCCTCGAGGGGCTGGGTCAGCCACCACGCCATGCGGGGATCGTACGGACAGTAGTGGCGCTTCCAGGCATCGAGCGCGGCGCGCACCAGGCTCAAGTCATGAGCGGCAGGCAGCAGTTCATCAGTTGGGATCTCAGCGCTGGATGCGTCCCCACGTCGAAGCTGCAATCGTATTGAGGCGTCCACCTGGGACAGGACCCGAGCGCACGCCTCGGGATCGGGTGACTCGTGCCTGCGACGCGCCTCGTGAAGTTCTACAAGAGGGAGCACTGGGGCCAGTGCCGACATCCGCTGCCTCCGTCTCGCCGCATCCCGCTGTTGCTGCACCTCCATGCGTTCCAGATGTCGCTCCAGAAGGAGAGCGTCCAGACGGCCCTCGACGCCGAGCTCGCCGGTTTCCAGCGCGGAGAGCGAGTCGAGCCAGCTCCGTGTGAACTGCCGCAGCCGCTCCTGCCCCACCGGAGAAGGCTCCAGGTCGTAGCGGCGCAGCAAGGCGGCCTGATCGGCAGCGAACTGCTCCACGACCGGCTGGAACTCACTCCGGTCGCGCTCCAGGATCAATCGCAACTCGTCCGTCAACGGTTCTCCTCCAACTCAGTGCGCGATCCAGCCGTTAGTTCTGTCGCCCCTGGGCAAGACAGGTTAACCCCGTGTTCCCAGGAATCCGCATCCAGTCGTCACAAGCATGAGTTGAGTACCGTAGGACGTATCGCCCGCTCGATCTACAACTCGTGTGCGGCGCGAGACTTGTCACCCGGTTCGCTGGGGTGCTACCGTATTTGTGAAAACTTTCACAAGAGTTTTGGGTCACACCAAACGACGAGGTTTGACGAGTTGAACCCCACTCATCCCACGCTTCCAGCACCGTTCACGCCCGAGACCCTACGGGGACTCCCGCTCCAGCCGATCTTCGGGCACATCGTGCCGTTCATGAAAGATCCGCTCGGCTTCTTCACGCGCTGTGCTCGGGAGCACGGCGACCTCGTGCCGATGACGTTCTTCGGTCTCACGGAGTATCTGGTCAGCCACCCGGACCTCGTGGAACAGATTCTAGCGACTCAACATCGGAGCTACGTGAAGCCCGCCGTGTTTCAGAGGCCAGTATGGCGGCAAATCTTCGGCAATGGGCTGGTCGCCAGCGAGGGCGATTTCTGGCTCAAGCAGCGACGTCTGGCACAGCCGGCATTCCATCGAGAGCGGGTGGATGGCTACGCGGGAACGATGGTGGAATTCACGCGCCAACTCCTGGCCGATTGGCGTCCGGGCGAAACGCGAGATGTTCACGCGGACATGATGCGCTTAACGCTGAAGATTGCTGTGAAGACCCTCTTCGATCAGGAACTTGGGAACCGAGCGGATCGGATCGGGGCGAGCTTTGAGCGGGTCGTTGAGGAGTACGCCCGAGCCGAGTTCGGCGTGTTTTCGATCCTCGAGGGCAAGGTTCCGACACCCAGTTCCATCCGACGCCACCGTCCTATCGCCATCCTGAACCGAGAGATTCAACGCGTGATTGAGGAGCGACGGACGTCTGCAGAGGATCGGGGAGATCTGCTCAGCATGCTGATGTCGGTTCGCGACGACGAAGACCGCGGCATGTCGGACCGGCAACTTCGCGATGAGGTGATGACCTTTTTCGTCGCGGGCCACGAAACCACCGCGCTGGCGCTTTCGTGGGCACTCTACCTCGTGGGTCGCGATCCATCCGTGCGCTTGCGCCTGGACCAAGAGATTGCGACGGTCCTCGGTGAAAAGCTGCCCGGCGCCGACGATGTCGAGAAGTTGCCTCTCTGCCGGGCGGTAATTCGGGAGGCTATGCGACTCTACCCACCGGTCTGGGCGATGGGGCGCGCCGCTGGGGAACAGGTGCGGTTGGGCAACCACACATTTCCGGCCAATACCCAGTTCTACATGTCTCAGTGGGTCATCCAACGCGATGAGCGGTTCTGGCCCCGGGCCGACGAGTTTCTGCCAGATCGATGGCTCGACGGAACCGAGGCGCTTCGGCCCCGGTTCGCCTACTTTCCGTTTGGAGGTGGGCCGAGGCGATGCATCGGACAGGCCTTCGGTCTAATGGAGGCGGTCCTCATCCTCGCCACCGTTGCCCGAGAGTTTCGACTCCAGCCCCTGGTTGGCCTCGAACCTCGGCCGAGAGCCCTGCTCACCCTCCGACCCGATGGAGGGGTGCGTGTGAGAATAGAGCGTCCGTTAACGGTTGCACACAACGGCGGCGGAAACGGGCCGGGCTACCGATCTCCGGATTAGCTCGCTGGTCCGCGCTTTCGTCCACGCCAGATCAACGCGGACATCGGAATGGAGAGACCAGTTGAAGACCGATACGGGGCAAGCTGGTCCTCAAGGTCTTCTCGAATGCGCCGAAGTACGGTGGTGGGTTGACTGCGAAGGACGCCGCCCGTGCGCGCGGTGCCGAGAAGAAACGCTTGAAAGTACTCATCCGCATCATGGAGGCGCCAGATCAACGGCGCCAGCTCACCGCGGCAGCCCTCGAAGCCGGCGCGTCGCAGCGCAAAGAGGGCGCGGCCCGCACGGCCGAAGTCGAAGAACGGTGGGCCCGGGGGCAACTCCGCCGGCAGCGCATGTCGATCGATCAAGTCGAGGATGATCTGGAAGCCCGCGGTGTGCGGCGGCGCGGCCCAGGCCGTGAAGCTGTACTCGCCTCCCGCTCGAAGGACCCGATACGCATCCAAGATCGCACGATCCGGATCAGAGAGGTGAAGGATCCCGAAATTCATGCAAACGGCGTCAAAGGTGTCGGCGTCGAACGGAAGCGCTTGTGCATCACCCTGGGAGAATCGGCACTGGGGGTGTGTACTGGCAGCCAGCGCCAGCATTGCTTGAGAGAAGTCGAGACCCGTCGACTCGTACCCTCGGCGCGCGGCGGCGGCAGTGAGATCTCCGGGACCGCACGCCACATCCAGCAGGCGACTGCCACCCGACAGCGACTCCCGGGGGAGCAGGCCGGGAATCGCCTGGCACGTTAGCGAGGCAAAGTTGTTCTGGTATGGCCCGGCCGCAGCCTGCCATCGCGACCATTCAAACTCATGAAAGCTGTCCGGCGTCGTCACGTGAAACAGACCCTTCACAAAAACACAAACGGAGGTGGACATCTGGTCCACCTCCGCCCGGGTTCATCTCGCCGAAGTTGGTTTCCTCGGCGTTCTCCACTCTCTCAATAAATGTTCCAGAGCAGGTATTCGACGTTGTTGTTGGCGTGGTTTGGAGGCAACGGCGGCTCACGTTGGAGCGCCACGCCATCTTCGGATGCGGCTGCAGCCATCGCCTGCCCTACCGTCAGGGATTTGGCGTGCCCGTCCAGGAAGCAGAAGTTTGCACGTCCGTCGATGGGCAACTGGTTGCCGCCGACAACCAGCTTGTAGGCGCTTGCGTTGTGGCGGAACTGTGGATACAGTCCCGGCTGAGTGAACGCGGTTGAGGGAGCCTTTCGTGGGTCCGCTGCCAGCATTGCCCAACCGACCTGGTGGCTCGCAGTTCCGTTGAAGCCGGTGTCTCCGATGACGATCGTGTCGGCAGGCTTCAGGATCTGGGCAAGCGTGTACCCGGGTGCAATGTTCAGGTTGCCGCCACTGGCTGCCGCATTGGCGCCGATTGCGAGACTCCACCCGTAGCCGCCCCGGTCATTGGTTCCCAGCGCGGATCCGTTCGGCGGCACCCACTTGTTCGCGGGGATGTTCGGGCAAGTGTAGACCTCGGTGTTCTTGATGTAGGGCAATATCTGGAATTGCCAACGGCCTCGCGCTTGAGCGTTGAAGCCGTACACCGGTAGGGTCTCGTCGTAGTCTTGCGCGTACTGATAGACGGCAAGCGCGATCTGCTTGGTGTTCGACAGGCAGGCCATTTGACGGGCCTTGTCTCGCGCCTGCGCAAACACGGGGAACAGGATGGCTGCAAGGATTGCAATGATCGCGATAACTACGAGCAGTTCGATGAGAGTGAAGCCGCTACGCTTCCGCATGATAACTCCTCCATTGAGAGGTTGGGAGATGCGCGACGGTTCGGCATCTCCTCTCGGACCTCAGTGCCCCGGCCCCCCGGCCGCCTTTACTGAGGGATCCTTAATATTAGACTGTAAACCGTCGGCGCTGTTCAACCGGTTTTGTCAGGGGCATCACTTTCGAGGGTTCGTCGAACAGAAGGCGGCATCGCCATCAGAAGTCAGCCACTGCGCGCGCCGCACTCGCTGCAGAACTTCTGGCCCGGTTGAAGTTCTGCGCCGCACGACTTACAGGCTGGCTTAGCCATGAAACTCGCGCCACACCCACCGCAAAAGCGCTGGCCGGGCGTTCGCGCTGCTCCACAGGTGGCACATGCCGCTTCCCCGAGCGCAGATTTGGGAGTGTAGCCCGCTGTCAGGTCGACGCCGGACATTGCCTTCTCACGAAGTTGTGCGATCGTGGCCTCGGACTCGATGGCGGCGATCTCCTCCTCAATGCGCGGCGAACACTGGGTGCACTGGTCTCGCGTGATGTTCCAACAGAGATCGCTGCAGACCCATTGACCGCATCGCCGGCATTGGCTGAAGTGGGGTCGGAGCTCTTCCACGGCCTTTCGAAGCGCCGCATCGTGTTGGGGACCCCCGACGGCTCGCTGGAAGTCGTAGGTGCTGTCCGCCACCCGGCTGATCAGGCCGCCGAACAGGCCGCCTGCCGCACGGAGTACGTCTCCCGCCACCCCGCTCGCGTTCTGTTGGAACGACGACATATAACCGTTTCCACAGCGCTCGCAGAAGAACTTGAACTGGAAGCCACGGTCGGTGGAGAGATCTTCATAGTTGTCGGTGAACGGTACATGCGTTGCCATCGAGGGTCTCCGAAATGCTCGTGGCTGCTGCCGGAGTCTGCTTCGCCGGCAACAGTCGCCTCTCAATTATCCGTCGAACCCGCTGCTTGGAACGACCGGGTTTTGGGGAGTGTGGTCATACGATCCGATAAGAGGTCGCCACGCGTGGCCGAAGAGAACTGGTACCTCGTGAGAGTCTACGAGAATAGTGACGCGGGATCCCAAGCTGCGATCCGGTTCGCCGCCGCGGTGGCACGTCACACGGGGATCCACATTCTCCCCGCCGACATCGACCGCGTGTGGCGGAGAGTCTGTACCCATGCCCGCCACGAGACGGGGGCGCTTCCTGCGCGTCTGCTGGAGGAACTGGAGGGGCCGACTGCCGACTCAAAGCTGCGAACGCTGATCCTGGATCTCGTGGTCAACGCCGAGACCTACTTCTTTCGGGATCGGGGGGTGTTCGAACTCCTGAGAAGTCAGATCGGACCAGAGTTGATAGAGCGGCGCGCGGAGGCACGCTCTCTGCGGATCTGGTCGGCGGGCTGTTCCACGGGGGAGGAACCCTACTCCCTGGCCGCCACCTTTCGTGACGTGATGCCAACCGGTTGGACTCTTCGGGTGACCGCCACCGACATCAGTCTGTCTGCGCTGGATCGTGCACGCCAGGGAATCTACCGGGAGTGGAGCCTGCGGGGACTCGCAGCCGCAGGATCGGGTTTGGAACGGTTGCCCGCGGGGGGATGGCGGGTTCCGAACGCCTGGCGCGTCGGGCTGCACTTTCGTGAAGCCAACATTCTCGCCGAGCCGCTCGACGAATGTCTGAACTCTGATCTGGTGGTTTGTCGAAACGTGCTGATTTACTTCGCCGAAGAGACTCGACAGGCGGTCCTGTCGCGACTTGCTGGCGCGGTTGCTCCCGGCGGATTCCTGATCATCGGGCACGCGGAGTGCCTCGGTTCTCGGCCGGAGGGGTTTGACTCACGCATCTTTCCGGAAGCAGTCGTGTGGCAGCGGCGTTCTGCGGCGGAAGACCTGCTCCCTTCCCACACGTCCCTCAGCGCTCCCCGCAGCCGTGATTGTCGGCCGAACCGGAGATCCGCGGCCCGGCTCTCCCGCCCGGCCGCGGCGAGTGAGCCCCCGAGCACGGCTCCTCCGATCGGGCCGAATTGCAGTCTGGCGCAGGAACTAGCGGATGGCGGAGAGTATGAGGCGGCTCTCGCATTGTGTGACGACATCCTCCGGGAGTCACCGTTCGAAACGGCGCCCCGCATGCTTCAAGCCCGGATTCACCTGGCGATGGGTCAACCGGCGCAATCCCGCGACGTCCTGTTGGGAGTCCTGTATCTCGACAACTCGGTGGTAGCAGCCTATGTTGAGCTGATTCATGTTGCGGCGCTGCTCGGCGACGGCACACGGCGTAGTTGGGCTGCCGCGAGGGCCCGGGAACTCCTGGCATCCACTGATCCGGACTCCCCGGTACCCCACCTGACGGGGCGTCGCGCGGGGCTCCTGCTTCGTCAACTCCAGGACGAAACGGATGGCACGGCATGAACGGCTTAGCGATTTCAGTAGGCCCGCTGGCGATTGCGATTGATATCACGCAGGTAGCGGAACTCATCCCCAACTGCGCCCTGGTGGAAACGTCGGGAACAGGTTCTGGAGAGTGTGGCGCCTTTAACCTGCGCGGCAAGCTCGTCCGGGTGTTGGATCTGGCAGACTGTCTTGGCGTGGAGACCGGCGTCCGCCTTACGGAGCGGCGCCTGGTGGTGCTGGCGGGCCGATGGAGTGGCTGGGCCCTCCGGGTGGACTCGGTTTACAACACAGTAGTTATTCCCAACGAGGCTGAAACCGAGGGTGGTCCGGAGGGAGGATCGGGAACAGGCTCGTGCCTGGGACTGCCGTGCATCGACAGCGAGCTTCGGACGGTGCTCACCCTGAGGCTCGACCGGCTCTTTGCGGGTGCAACGGCCATGTCGACGGGGCGGAGAAGCTTACCGGAGGAAGCACTTGAGCCGACGAGCAAGGATGCGAGGCTGCTTGAGGATCGGCGGGTCTCCCATTTGCCCGAACGGGGCCGGCGCGCAGAGATCGCCCAGGATGACTGGATGGCGGCTGTACTGATCGACGAAGAGTGCTACGGTCTCCCGGTCCCGTTTGTCCGGGAATTTGTTCGAGCACCTAAGGGCCCGTCAAACAACAACCGCGTCATTCCATTCCGGACATTCAGCCTTCGGCAGGATGACATAGTTCCATTCTCCGTGGAACTCTTGCGTCAGTAGCCGGACCTCTTCCAGTTCGCTCGTCCCGACGGTCACGCCT
>SYKE01000066.1 GCA_005798285.1 Actinomycetota bacterium | reverse complement strand
TCGGTCTGTACGTTGACGAGCTGAATGATGCCTCTGGAGTCCACCACCACGATCGCATCCGGAGCGCTCTCGATGAATGCGCGAAACCGGTGCTCCGCCGCTGCGGCCTCGGCCGCAGACTCGCGGGCCCGACCGAGGCGATCCGCGTTTTTGAGCGCGATGGCGGCCTGATCGGCAAGCGCGGACAGCCAGAACGCCTCCCCCTCATCCCGCTCCACATCGGGGTGCGATTGCAAAATGGCAAGGATTCCGATGAGACTGCCCTGCTGGATCACGGGCACACTGATGAGCCGCCCATCTTCGGGTGACCCGATGGCATCGCGAAGCCGTTGATGGATCGACTCGTCGAGCACGAAACTGAGAGGGATGATGGGATTCATCGCAGCGCCGACGGCGGAGGCGGTGTGAGTGGCGCCGTCGCCGTTCGACAGTAGCAGCGCACAGGCCTCTGCGCCCGCGAAATCCCGAGTGTTCTCCACCACAAGTCGCAGCAACTCGTCGTGATCAAGACTGCCGGCGATGGCCCGGTTTACTGCGAGGAACTGCTGGAGGCGCGTCACCAGTCACACCGTACCTGGTTGAGCCCGATCCTGCTTGCTCCTATTGAATCGCGGCTCCCGGGGTAGGACACAGGCGGTTGATCAGTTCGAGCGCGCACGAGTCGTCCCATGGTTTTCTGAGATAGCCATCCGCTCCGGCCTCGCGGGCTCGGTCTTCCGCCGAGAGAACGCTCATCACGATGACGGGAATGTCCTGGGTGTTCGGATCGCTTTTTAGCGCTCGACACACGCTCAGTCCGTCCAGGCTCGGCATGAGGATTTCCGTGATCACTATATCCGGATGGATGGCGCGGGCCTGCTGCAGACCCGAGGTGCCATCGCGTGCAACACGAACCTTTACGGAACCGTTCTGACCCAACAGTGCTTCGAGCCGTCGGACGCACGGGTCGTGATCTCCAGCCAGGAGGATCGCTTCCCGGGAGTCCCCTGTCCCCATGAGTCCCGACATTGTCCGCCTCCCAGTCTACTGGGCCCGCCCCCGGGACGTTTCCGTCCGCTCGTACGCCTTCTGAGTCCAAGAGACGAATTCAACTCACGGAAATGACGAAGGCCGAGGGGCGAAGTTGGGTTCGGCTACCGGCGCTCCAGCCAAGCCTGAAGTCGAGCCAACCCCAGTTCCAGCGTCTCCACGGAGGCAGCATAGGAGAATCGGAGGTACCCCTCGCCGCCCGGACCAAAGTCGATGCCGGGTCCCACGCCGACCGCCGCCTCGTCCAGAATTCGGAACGCCAGTCGGAGCGAGTTTCCATCGAGATGGTGTGCCCCCGCGAGGATGTAGTAGGCGCCGTCGGGTGCATGCGGAACCGAGAATCCCAGGCGGCGCAGTCCATCCACCAGCAAGTCCCGTCTCCGGGCATACTCCAGTCTCATCCGCTCAGCATCACAGGCGCCGAAGCGCAGCGCGGCGAGTGCGCCGGCCTGGGCCACTGAACTTGCGCAGATGAAGAGGTTCTGCTGCAGGCTCTGTAAGCGGCGCATTGCGCTCCGCGGCGCTACGAGCCAACCGACCCGAATCCCCGTCATGGCCCATCGTTTTGAGCAGCCATCAAGAACGAAAACGGGGGCTTCCGCGCCGGCGAGGCCCGCCAGGGTGGGAGCCCGATCCGCTCCGTACTCCAGACCCTGGTAAATCTCGTCGGAAATCACCGGCACGGCTGCATCGAGAAACGAGTCTACGCACGACACGGACTGCGAGGCGCCGGTCGGGTTGGAAGGCGAGTTGAGGAGAACCGCACGAGTTCGAGGTGTGATTCTGTCGACGGCCTCCGACGGATGGATCTTCCAGCCGGCCGCTTCCCGAACCGGAAACCGCCGGACGGCGCCGGCCGAGCTGACAACGAAGTTTGGGTAACAAGCGTAACCGGGGTCCGGGAGCAACACTTCGTCGCCCGGATCCAACAGCAGCCGCATGAGGAGAAGGAGCCCTCCGGAAGTTCCAGCCGTTACGACGATCTGGCTGGGAGACACTTCACACCCGCGGACCATCGAGTAGTACGATGCGATCTCCTCGCGGAGTTCGAGCTCCCCGAGACTGTGGGTGTAGTGCGTGCCACCGTCCCGAAGAGCCTGCTCCATCGCAGACCTGACGCAGTCCGGCACGTCGAAGTCAGGTTCACCGACCTCCAGGTGCGCGATGGCACGGCCACACCGGTCATGCTCAAGGGCCCGTTCCAGAACATCCATCGCACGAAAAGGCAAGATGGCCCCGGACAGGTTGGAATACATGGCTGTGGCGTCCCTCAGGATCCGCGTTGGGGCTCCGGCCCGCCCGTGCCGCCTCCGCTCCGACCGGTGGGAGAATACCTGTCCCGGTCAATTCAAGCCAGAGCCCGAATTGCCGGGACAGCACGTGACGGCCGAACCGTCTTCGCGCGCTGGGTCGCGAGATCAGTGGGTCGCCGTGAACAGCCCTACCGCGTTGCCGTCGGTGTCGGCGAACATGCCGGAGAAACCGACTCCCGGAATCTCCATCTTGGGCATGAGGGTCTTGCCGCCGAGAGACTCCGCCCTGGCAAGCATCGCGTCGATGTCCTCGACCATGATGTAGAAGGTAACCATCGGCCGCATGCCTTCTGGCGCGGCCATGATGCCGCCGCCGATGGAGCCCTCGCCCGCGGGCGAGACCATTCCGTATCCGGGCATCATCTCGGTGTTTACCTGCCATCCGAACAGTTCGGAGTAGAATGCGGTGGACTTGCCGAGGTCGGTGCCGATGATCTCAAAGTGGACGACGGGATTGGACATGATTCGGCCCTCCTTGAGGCCGTTGCTTGAAGCTCCAGGGAGTGAGCTGTTAGCGAAAATCCGTTTGATATATCTTTTTGGAGTTCCTCCCGCTCTTCCAAACATTTTTTGAGCGAGACAGAGGGGCCCACTCCCCTACCGACACCCGGTGGGTTATGTCGATAGCAGTCGTCGGGCGCTGGCCGGCGGTGGGGCCTGCAGGGGAGAGACGCCCCAGGAGAAACGCATGAGTGGTTTCGTTCACGTGTGTCCGCCTCGAACGGTGTTTCGGTGGGGCGCCCTCCAGGAATTGCCGGCGGAAGCTGCGGCGTTAGGCAATCGACCGCTGGTGGTTTGCGGTCGGTCGCTCCGAGCCCGTGGTGTCCTGGGGCCGCTTCTGGAGGCCCTCTCCAGATCAGGACTCGATCCGTTGACTCACGAAGGTGTCCCGGCAGAACCCGGGTTGGCGGATCTGGACCGGTGCATCGAAGCCGCCCGGACTGCCGACTCCGTGATCGCGATCGGGGGTGGGAGTGTACTCGACATCGCCAAGGGTGCAGCCGCCCTGGCACCACCTCCCGGGGCGCCGGACGTGACCGCCGCCGAGTTCTTCTCAGGTCGATCCGTCCCCGACACAGGGCGACCCATCCTGGCCGTCCCGACGACATCCGGCACCGGGAGCGAGGTGACCTGGGTCACGGTGCTGGTCGATTCTCGGAATCGAAGAAAGGCCAGCATTCGGGGCAGCGGCATGATGCCCCGGGTGGCCCTGCTGGACCCAGAGTTAACGGTTACATGCAGCCCGACCGTCACCGCCCAGAGCGGAATGGACGCATTTGTTCAGGCCGTGGAAGCCTACACCTCGGTGGGAGCCAACGCATGGACCGATGCTCTGGCGCTTCAAGCGGCGGTCCTCACGGCGGGCTCCCTCGAAACCGCTGTTCGGGAGCCCGGACATCGGGAGGCTCGCGAGGCGATGGCGCTCGGAAGTATGTTGGCGGGGACGGCGCTGAACACGAGTCGATTGGGGCTCGTGCATGGGTTGGCGCACCCGATCGGGGCGGTGACGGGCGCCGCACATGGGCTCCTGTGCGGACTACTGATGCCGGCGGTGATGCGCTTCAATCGGATGCACGCCATGCAGCGGTACGCCAGGCTGGCCGTCGCGATCGGGCTCGCAGACCCGAAAGCTCCCGCCGAGGTGGGATCTGATGCACTGGAGGATTTCGTCGTCAGGATGCTGCAGCGTCTGAAGATCCCGACCACTCTGAGTGAAATCGGGCTCGAGCCCACGGACTTCGACTGGATCGCCCGAGAAACGATGCCTTCCGGGAGCACGAAGGCCAACCCCCGGCCGGTCTCGCTCGAAGATGCCCGGTCCGTGACGGAAAGCTGCTGGAGCGCGCCTTGACCCGTCGGTTCGACGTGGTGGTGCTCGGGGGCGGCGTGAACGGCCTGGGGGTCGGTGCACTGGCGGCCCGACGAGGCTACTCGGTGCTGGTGTTGGAGCGAGCGGACATCGGTTCCGGCACCACATCCGCGTCGAGCCGCCTCATCCACGGGGGACTCCGTTACCTGCAGCACGGTGAGTTTGGGTTGGTCCGGGAGTCGCTGCGCGAACGTGCCTGGCTGACGCGGACCTACCCCCACCTCGTGCGCCCGGTTCGGTTTCTACTGCCGATCTATGGCGACCGCCGATTGCCGGCGTGGAAAGCCGGCGCCGGGCTGGGTCTCTACGACCTGCTGGCGCGAGACCGGCTCTTTCCCCGTTCGGAGCTTTTGAGCCGTCGCAGCATCGGCCTACTGCGACCCGAGCTCAATACTCACGGACTTCGATGCGGTTTCGCCTATTCAGATGGACAGATCACCTCTCCCGAACGCCTCTGTGTGGAGTTGCGTGGGGAGTTGCTTCAAAGTCATGGAGCCTGCCGGACCTATCACGAGACCGTCTGGGTCCGCCGGGAGCAGGATGGCTGGCGGCTTGGAGTGGTCGATCGGATCACGGGCGCAGAGTTGGAGATCGAAGCTCGCGTGGTGTTGAACGCGGCTGGACCCTGGATCGACGCCGTGAACCGGGCGCTCGGGATTCCCGCACCCAAACTCATCGGCGGTACTCGGGGATCCCACCTGGTGTTGCCTCAGCGGCCGGCAGGTCCGGGCCCTGGGAGTTTCTGCTACGCTCCGGCCCGAACGGACGGGCGGCCGTTCTTCATCCTCCCCTGGGATGGACGCGTGCTCGTTGGAACCACTGACATCTCGGTGGACGGGAATCCGGCAGGGTGGTCTGCCGAACCCTGGGAATGGGAATACCTCCTCAAGGAGACCAACTCACTGTTCCCGGAAGCCGGATTTGAAGAACACGAAGTGGAGTACCGGACCGTAGGCGTGAGGCCGCTGGCGGCAAGTACGCTTTCATCCAGGTCCGGCTCAACGGGCGGGCTCACTCGCCGTCACTTCCTGGTTGATTACGGGCAGTTGGCTCACGCGCCGGGAATGGCTGCCATGGTCGGCGGAAAGTTGACAACCTTCGGCAGCTTTGCAGATGAGTGTGTGCGGTGGATTGACGACACGCTCGGCACACCGGCTGATCCGGGACGCCACCGTCACTTTCCCATGGACTCGCCGTCTCCGTTCGCGTTGCGAGACGCGCCGGAAGGACTGGCGGCTCGGTACCCTCCCGAAGTGTTGGATGCGTTGGATCAGATGACGATCGGCGAAGGGTCTAACCGCCGACTGGCGCCTCCCCTTCCCTATCGGGTCGGCGAGGTACTGCACGCTGTCCGAGCGGAAGGCGCTCGAACCGTGGAGGATGTGATGCTTCGTCGCCTCGTCGTACTCCCCCCGAATGACATGCTCCGAACCGCCATCCGGACGGTCTCGAAGACGCATCAGTTGGGGCTTGTCGATGAGGGCTCGATCCGTGAGGAGACTTGAGTCGGCGTTTCGGACTCTTCCAGCGGGAGGCGAAATGCGAAGATGGTGCCGCCGCGCGGATTGGGAGCAGTCCAGATGGCGCCGCCATGGGCATCCAGCACCATTCTGCAGAATGCGAGTCCCAGCCCGACCCCCGCCTTGCGCTTTCGACCGGCTTCCGCCTGATAGTACGGTTCGAACACCCGTTCGGCTTCCGCCACGGGAATGCCGACACCGAAGTCCCGAACATCCACGCGAACGGCGCCAGGGCCGGTTTCAAAAGAGCCCGGCTCAAACACCGCCGAGACCCGAATCTCAGCCGGGTTGGGGCTCCCTTCGGGCGGCCGGCCGTACTTGATGCCGTTGGCGATGAGATTTTCCATCACCCGGCGCATCTTGTTGCGATCTCCCCGAACCGGCGGCATGTCGTCTTCTTCCAGCGGATCATCCACCACGATCAGCATGCCGTTGTCACGCGCCCGCCCCTGGAGCCGATTCGCGACGTCGTGGGCCAGTTCTCTGAGATCCAGCGGCTCCAGCACGAGTTCGAGCGTGCCCGCATGCTGAACTCGCCCGACGTCATTCAGGTCTTCGATGAGCCGCAGCATGTAGTCGCACTCGTTGATCGCCGTTTGGATGTACCCCTGCCCCTCCTCCGGCGTGCACGTGTCGTCCTGCGCCATCTGGAGCCACGGCGTGATGGAGGCCAGCGGGTTTTTCAGATCGTGAACGATCATTTGTGTCAGCGCGTCTCTCAGGGCCTCGGCACGGCGGAGTTCCCGAAAGGCCTGCTCCAGACGGTCCTTCTGCTCTTTGACGGTGAGCATCGCCTCGATCCAGGCTAACCCCTCCGGTCCATCCGCACGGGCTCGCATCTGGTTCGCGAGATACTCGGCTTGATAAGGCTCGGCGTTGTCCAGGGCTTCCGCGTAGAGGGAGGCGACGGGAAACGTCTCGCCCCGCTCTCGCAGGTGTGACGCAATCTCGAAGAGGCTGTCCGCCAGCGGGCCGTGCGCATCCAACTCCCGGAGTTGATCCAGGGGCCTCTGGATCTCGGGTGAGGTGAGCGACTCTCCGTGAATGAGTGCCTGCCGCACAAGCGCCTGCTGCGCTGCCACCGCGTCACCGCTCGAGGGGAAGTACTCTGAAGCCACCCGGATCGCTTCCAGGGCTCCTTCCGGGCTGCCGCAAAGCCGCTCGGCTTCGGCAAGCACGTGGCAGGCCATCGCCTCCATGCGGGTGTCGTCCCGCAGTTTCGCCATTTGCCGTGCGATGAGGAGCTCTTCTCGCGCCTCGACAGGTCGTTGATGGCGAAGGTGCAACTCTCCCATCTGGACCCGAATCAAGGTGGCATTGCGCTCGTCGCCAACCCGGAAGGCGAGGTCGCGCGCGCGCTCAAGGAAGGCGAGCGCCTCCTCGTAGTTGCCGAGGTTGGTGTGAACTCGTGCGAGGTTCAGCGAGGTGAGCGCCTCGCCCCGGAGATCTCGGAGGCTTCGTTTGACCGCCAGACTCTCGTGGAGGATCTCGCGCGCCGAGTCGTAGCGCCCGTACTCCATCTCCAGCCAGGCGAGCGAGTCGAGCACGCGCGCCCGGCCGTGCCGCTGCTTCATCCGCTCGAAGAGATCTCGGGCAGCGGCGAGATGTCGATAGGCGTACGGCAACTCGCGTCGCCGGATACTGTTAATCCCGAGATAGTGGTGGGCGTAGGCCTCTGAGAGGATGGAGTTGGCCGCACGAGCCAACTGCAGTGCCCGGGTGGCAGACTCAATGCCCTGGGCGTAGTCACCGTCGTGGTAGTACGCTCGCGATCGCTCGGTGTGCAGGAAGGAGCCGGCAGGCGTATTTCCGCGGCCCGCGGCGTAGAGAACGTGCCAGCCGGCTTCCAGGTTTTGGTGTGCGTCCGGCGAGTCGCCACGCAGGTTGGCGGTCAACCCGGCGGCGAGTCTCCACGCCCACGAGTCCCTGGCTGGAGCGGCAGCCGCCCCGTCGCGAAAGAGATGCTGGAGATCTTGATAGCGAAGGTGGCGCTCGACGGCGCGATCCAACGCGAAGATCAGTTCCAGATAACGCTGCTCGTTCTCGGGTGCGGACGCCACGCGCTCAACGGCCAGTCGCACCAGCGACACGGATTGAGATTGGGGGTCCGAGTTCAAACTTTGTTTCCCGCCACAGGCCTCTGCCTGCCCCAACAGTTTGCGTGTGACGGGCCGACTCTCCTTGTGGAGATCTCGATCGGGCGGCCGGCGAGGTTCCCGGCCCCGCCGCGCCGAACGCTCCGTTGACGGCGTCCGGGAATCGCAGGCCCGGGCGCTGCGCGAGACCGACTCTCTCTGTGCGAACGGGATGACTCGCGATGCAGTTTCAACCCCAGGTGGAAGCCGCCCCGGAGCCGCCCCGCCCGGACTTCGTCTCAAACGCGCACCAGAGTGTGCGAAGCCTCAATCCCCTCCGACGCGTCGCGGGGGTTCGCGAGCTTGCCCAGGGAGGTCCTGAAGCGGTCCCACTCCTGTGTGAGCTGCTGCAAGACCCGAATTCCGAAGTTCGGTCCCAGGCGGCGGAGAGTTTGGCCCAGATCGGCGACGCGGGCGCCGTACAGCCGCTCATTGCAGCCCTGCGAAACTCCCTCACCGGCGGCTCGGCGCGTCTCCACCTGTGGCGCGGGATTGGGGTCGCAATCCTGATGAGGGTGCGATGCAAGAGTTGGGCAGTTCGGAGGTCGATTCACCACCGCATGTAGAATCTGAATCCATCCTGCCATCCTCGGCCGGACTTGGAGGGGTGCGTCGTGGTGATTTCACAGCGGAAGCGACAAGAGTTGATCGA
>SYKE01000065.1 GCA_005798285.1 Actinomycetota bacterium | reverse complement strand
AGGCGTGACCGTCGGGACGAGCGAACTGGAAGAGGTCCGGCTACTGACGCAAGAGTTCCACGGAGAATGGAACTATGTCATCCTGCCGAAGGCTGAATGTCCGGAATGGAATGACGCGGTTGTTGTTTGACGGGCCCTTAGTCATATCGCCACCGTCAATCAACCGGTAAAGACGTGTTGAGAAAGTCCAGAGTCCACTACAGGCGATCCATCGCGGGATCGAGTACGGCGATGCTGGCCTCGAACTCCTCCGACGCGTGGTTCAGCCCCGGAGTGGGCAGTAGCTTTCGGGTCTTGATGTCGTAGAGATACAGATCCCGCTGGCCCATTCCGTCAAACCGCTCGGACGTAAACGCGAGGAAACGTCCGCCGGGGCTGAGGCTTGGCTGGCAATCGTGGGACGCGCTGTTCAGGCCCGGCAGGGCCACAAAGGCCGCAGCGGAACGATCGTAGAGGTAGATGGATCCCGGGCCCTCGCTCCCGTCCGGGTCGGGACGGTGCGAGGTGAATGCCAGATACCGGCCGTCGCCGCTCAAACTGGGCTCACAGTCTCGGAAGGGCGGCATCGCCATTCCGGGGAGCGGCACGTCCTGACCGGTAGATCGGTCGTAGAGGCAAATGCGGGCCATTCCGGGAAACCCGGCGCCGCTCAGCGGGCGATTCGTGATGTACGCCAGCCAGCGACCGTCCTGAGAAAGGGCCGGCGCCTGCTCGTCGTACTCCGTGTTGAGGTTCGGCAGGTCGACGAGCCGGTTCTCTTTCAGATCGTAGAGAAAGAGATCGTGGGCCCCGAGACCTCCCGGACGCTGCCAGCCGCAGAAGGCCATCCAGCGGCCATCGCCACTCATCGCCGGCTGAGCGTCCGAGCCGGACTTGTTCCGATCCGGCAAGGTCAGCAGCTTCTTGGCCCGCATGTCCCACAGCCGGAGCTCCCCGGGCACCACTTCGCGGTACTGAATCGCGAAGGCGCACAGGCGTCCGTCGGCACAGAGCGATGGTCGATAGTCGCTCCGGCGTCGAGGCGACTCCGTGGGCAACGGTTCGAGCAACTCCCCCTTCGACACGCCATCGTGTTTGTAGAAGAAGATGTTGCCCGCATCGCTGCGGGTCCGAAACGAGGCGAACGCAATGAGGAGTGACATCACTGCAGCTCGTGTACGATCTCGCCTCGGGCAAATGGCTTCAGGCGATCCTCTACCAGCGGGTTCAGGCCGACGATTTTGTAGAGTGTCGCCGCCAGATCTCCAGGCCCTACCGGCCGGTTGGCCGGATACGCCCCCCGGGGGTCACTGGACCCGATCACCGTTCCACCCGGCGTACCGCCGCCGGCCACGAAGGCCGAGAAGACATGCGGCCAGTGGTCCCGGCCGGCGCGATTGTTGATCTGGGGGGTCCGGCCGAACTCCGCAATCGCCACGATGAGCGTCTTCTTCAGGAGGCCCTTTTCCTCGAGGTCCCTCAGCAGCGTCGCCATCGCCTGGTCGAACCGCGGGCAGAGGTACTGCTCCATCTCCAGGATGCCGGAGAGCACGGTGCCATGGGTGTCCCAACCGCCGCCGCCCCGCTCGGTCCACTGAATCTGGATGAACCGCGTGCCCGCTTCGACCAGGCGACGCGCCATCAGGCAACTCTGGCCGAAGATGCTGGCGCCGTACCGATCCCGGAGCTTTTGCGGTTCCCGGGTCAGGTCGAACGCGGCTCGAACCTCGGGTCGCGTCAGCAACTCGACGGCTCGCTGGTAGCTCGAGTCCCGCGCCTGCAGCACGTTGTTGGTCTCAACCTGGGCTCGGAGAAGGTCAAACGACTCGATCAAACGAAGCCGCCGCTCCATTCGGCCGGCGTCGACGCGGGCAGGCGGGCGGCTGTCGGGAATGTTGACCTCGCCTCGCGTCGGGTCGGCGATCTCGATGGGGTTGTGGGCGGCGCCAAGCGTCCCGGCATCCATGGGGATCTTGCCACCCAGGTGAATGAACGGAGGCATCGGACCCCTCCCCCCCAGCATCTTGGAGACCACCGCCCCGTAGCAAGTCTGGTGCTCCGAGCCGCCATTCAACATTGGCGCATAGCCGTGGTTCGGATTGCCGTGCGTCAACGAGCGGATGATCGTGTACTTGTCCGCCACCCGGGCCAACTGAGGAAGGAGTGAACAAATCTGGATGCCGGAGACGTTGGTCTCGATCGGCCCGTACGGCCCACGAACTTCGGCAGGTTGGTCCGGCTTGGGATCGAAGGTCTCGTGCTGGCTGGGCCCGCCGGCAAGCCAGATCAAGATAACGGAGTCCGCTGCCGCGCTTCCTGCGCTCGGCGCCGCCTCGGCCCTCAGCGCATCCGTGAGAGATAGACCGAGAGCGGACGCGCCTCCCACCTGGAGGATTTCACGGCGACTCGCGCCCCGGCAGTTGCGCTCGACGGCAGATCCGACGCGCAGCATAAGCTCACCCCCCCAGATGCCCGCGTTGCCGCGGCTTGATCAACGCAAAGCAGTGTGCATTAGAAGCACACAATCCCATTGGAGTTGCGGAAGATAACTCCTCTGCGATTCGAATTCAATCGTCGTTGTCTGCGGCGGCTCGGGCCCGGGCCGGACCCCAGGTTGGGGCCTTCAATTCCGCGTTCCATCGCTCCCACACGGCCTGCATCGACTTCACGCGCTCCGGCTGACCAGCCGCACGATCCATCTTTTCGCCGATGTCGGACTTCAAATCGAAGAGCATTCCCGGGGAGACCGCAGCCATTCCCCGCCGTGCGCCCGCAGCTCTCACCAGCTTCCAATCCCCCACTCGGATTGCCGTCTGCTCGCCGAAGCGCCAGAACAGCGCCTCGTGCGGATCGCCTCCTCGGCGACCGGAGAAGTACGGCAAGAGATCCACCCCATCGAGTTTCGGACCGGCGTCGGTCTTGACCCCGGCCGCTGCGAGTGCCGTTGTATGGAGATCCAGTTGGATGACCGGGCGATCAAACGTCCGGCTGGCCGGGATCTTCCCGGGCCAGCGAGCCATGAAGGGAACACGGATGCCGCCCTCCCAGGTGGTCGCCTTTCTGCCGTTGAGCGGAGTGTTGTCGGAGCCGTTTACCGCCAGGGGCCCGCCGTTGTCGCTGATGAAGCAGACCAGGGTGTTGTCGTCGAGACCGTTGGCCTTAAGCCGCGCCAACACGTCTCCGACCGCGTCATCCATCGCAGACATCATCGCGGCGTAGGTCTGTCGCTTCGGATCGGTGATGCCGGGAAAGCGAGAGCGGTATCGATCCACGGTGTGCATCGGAGTATGGACCGCGTTGAACGCGAGGTACAGGAAGAAGGGATCGGACTTGTGGCGGTCGATGAACGACGTCGCCTCCCGCTTGAAGGCGTCCGTGAGGTACTCGGTCTCGTCGACCGGAGTGCTCCCGCGCATCACCCGGTTGTTCACGGGATCCCTGCCCGGCAGGTAAGGGTGAGCGCCCCCCAGAAATCCGTAGAACTCCTGGAAGCCTCGCGCGGTCGGATGAAACGGCGCGGCGTGACCCAGGTGCCACTTCCCCACCATGCCGGTGGCGTAACCGGCTGTCCGGAGCTTCTGCGGCAGGGTCTGCTCATCAAGCGACAGCCCCACCTGTTCCGTGCGTGGTCCGGGAGGCCCCGGATTGAACTCGTGCCCGAACCGCTGCTGATAGCGCCCGGTGAGGAGCCCCGCGCGGGTGGGACTACAATACGGACCGCTCACATAACCGCTCGTGCAGCGCACCCCGGCGCGTGCGATGGAGTCGATGTGCGGCGTGGGGATGTCCGTGCTGCCGTGCAACCCGATGTCGTGGTAACCCATGTCGTCGCCGACGATGAGAACGATGTTGGGTCGATCTCTTCGGGCCTGCTGACTGGCGGCGCTCACCATCGCGGGCACGGCCCACAGCAGCGCCACTCCGACCAGGATCCTTCGACTCATGGCGGTCCTCCTGCAGCCGATGTGCCCTCGAACCGGTCAGCCCCCAGATCGGCTCGACCGCTCGCACACATGCGCTCCTGCACCTCATGACGCCCAACCGGGTGACTTGTTTAGCCCGGAGCAGACGCAAGAAGGGCCACCCGGAAACCGGGCGGCCCCCTATTCGATAACCAGCGGGTAACGTCCTAAACGCTACGGGCAGCCGCCGTAAACACCCTGATCGTTCACGAGACCCCAGAGCGAGTCCCGGTTGTCCCACGGTCCACCCGCCGCAACCCACACGCCGGCGGGATTCCTGCGGGCCTTCTGGTACTTGGCGTGGCCGTCGATGTAGGCCACCATCACGCCGTCGTGGTGGCGCGGCGGCTTGACCTGGGTCATCGGTCGGCGACCGTTCTCATTGAACGGGCTATTGAAGTTGCACTCCAACTTGCCGTCGGAAAACACGCTCTGCTCGGAGGGCCGGGGAATCGTCGCCAGATGGCGTGCGGGTCGCCGGTCGGTGAGCGGGTTGGTGACCCCGCCGTTGAACATGCAGTAGTTGCCGTTGTAGCTGAAGTAACGGAAGTCCGTGAGCGGCCGGATGGGGAGGCCGCAGGAACTGAAGAACGTTGACCAATCTTGCGACTGCGGTTCACTGGGGCACTGGAGCACCCCGGTGTTCTTCAGATACGGCAGATGCGCATCGAAGAAGCTGAACACCGTCAGGCGGGCGTCCACCGGATAGAGGTTCAGCGCGAGCGTTTCATCATAGTCCTGCAGATAGAGCTGCACGGCGCTTCCGATCTGCTTGACGTTCGACAAGCAGGCGGACTTTCGGGCCGACTCCCGCGCCTGTGCGAACACAGGGAAGAGAATGGCGGCGAGGATGGCGATGATCGCGATAACAACGAGAAGTTCGATGAGGGTGAAGCCTCGGCGTCGTTGCATAATTTCCTTCCCTCGGGGCACACGACGAACAGACCGGGCGCCGAAGCTCGATGCCCGATCACGTGTCATTAGTTTAGCGGATCGCAGATGAATTTCACGAAACCACCCAGGTCGATGGGTGCGAACTTCGCGTGCCCATCCATGTAGACCACCGGGGTCCCGCCGATCTTCTGGCCACTGGTCACGGCAGCATCGCTCTCGCCGTGGTGTGCGCCAAACGAGTTGCAGAAGGCGAGGTAGTCGGACGACGGAGTCGCGATGCTGGCCATACTTGCGCCGCACGCCGTCCAACCTACCATCGAGGTCGGGTTCATCCCGAGCGTACGGCAGTAGCCGCTTCGAACGATCGTCACCAGATCAGCTCCGGCGGCGGGAACCTCCAGCGGAACGTTGCTGCCGAGCCCCAGGCCGCAGTAGCACCGATAGTCGTAGGAGCCGCCGGAGTCGTTGTTGATCCAGTTATTCGACCCCCGAACGATGCTGCGGTTCAAGGTGGGGCAGCGGAACATACCCTCATTCTTGGTGTAGGGCCCCACCACATCTGCTAGATGAGGGAACCGCCCCGCAGACCCGAGCCACGAGTGCGGCTGCTGCCGCGGCATTCGGTCCGCCTCCTGATTACAGATCGCGTACACCTCGTCGTAGTCCTGGGTGTACATCATCAGCGCAGTGCCGATCTGCTTCAGGTTGGAGATGCAGGTGGTCTTACGGGCCGCTTCACGGGCCCGTGCGAACACGGGAAAGAGGATCGAAGCAAGGATTGCGATGATGGCAATAACGACGAGTAGTTCGATGAGGGTGAACGCTCTTCGTCGGTTCATGGGGTCTGTCCTTCCTGGACCGCCGCCCGACCCATACGGGCTAAGGGATCGGGGGCAAACGAGGATTCCCCACTGGAGGGGGCATCCCCCTGCATGATAGTCGCCCGCGCTACTTTTGTTCCACGACGGTCCTCGCCGCCCCGGAGATTCACGTCAGGGACACCGGGTCAAGATCGTTGTAGCGCAAGCGCAACACCTCTGAGACATTTCCCCCGCCGCATCCCTCCTGGTAGCCGTGAAGTGCGGTGAGATTCCTGAGGCGGTGTCTTCAGTCAGGTGGGTTCAGCTCGGGGATGAAATGATAGGCCCCGTCTCCCAGCAACGTCTGGATGTAGACGATCTGCCCGTGGTGATGCACGACATCCGCCACCGGCATCTCCGCCGCACGCGAGAGCCGCACCCGCACCTGCCGTCGGCCCACCACTACCGCTCGATCTTGCCCGTCCGCCGGCATCCGCAGCAAGGCGGCGGCAAAACTCTCCGCGGCTGCGAGCAGGAGCCGACCCGCGTCATCCCGGTTGTCGGCAATCTGGGGGCTCGGAGTCCAGTCGCCGCCGCTGAGAACGGGCTCCATCGCCCGAAGCGACTCAGCGGTGTGCAGCACGATTTCGAGCGCGGACTTTGCATCGGGCGCGGGCTTCCACGTCAGCCGATCATCAGGTATGAACTCGAGGTTGTGGACGAGGTTCCTGCTTCCCCACTTCAGAAGTGACACCAGCGCCTGCGCCGTCGAAAGGGACCCGCCCCCGTCCGTTCCTGTTGTCATTTTGAGCCTCCATGGCCCCGCGGTTCTCCGGGAAATATCACCCGCTGTTTTGTTCGCCTCGACGTGCTCGAACCCCTATTCCCGTGGTTGGGTCCCCGAAGGGAACGTCGTGAAGGGGTTTTCCGGTTAAGATCCGAATGTCGCGTTAGGCGGTTCCACCTACAGCAAGATGCGTCGACCCTTCATCGCGCTCGCGTCGGCGCTCACCCTGGCGCTCATCACCCATCCCGGGCCGCTTCACGCTGCCCGTACCCTGACGGCGGTCTGGTCTGGCCCCACCCGGTCGGACCTGCTCGCGATTCGCGGCGCCACCCTCTGGGACGGAACGGGGCGCGCGCCCCAACGGGACTCCCTGGTCCTCATTCGCGGTAATCGCATCCTGTCGGTTGGGAAAGCCGGGGGGCCGATCCCGTCCGGGGCCCGGGTGCTGACGGCGCCCGCGGAGTCGTGGCTCCTACCGGGATTCATCGACATGCACGTCCACTCCAGCGTGCACCCGGGGATGATGCCCTATTTCCTGGCAAACGGCGTCACGACGGTCCGAGACCTCGGCTGTGCGGACGACAAGCTCAAAAGCGTGCTGCAGTATCGGGCCGACGCCCTTTCAGGCAAACGCATCGGGCCGCGACTCTATGCATCGGGTCCCCCGCTCGATGGGATCCCCCGTGCGGCAAGCTGGTTTCCAGGCCCCTCAGCGAAGACGCCGGACGAAGCCCAGAGCGCCGTGGAGTCGCTGGCGGATCAGGGAGTCGACCTTATCAAGCTTTATCGCCGCCTGGAGCCCGACGCCGCTCGGGGCGCCATCGAGGCAGCCCACCGCCGGGGCCTGGCCGTTACGTGGGACTACCAGTGGAATCCCCGCTACCTCTCCGACGCACTGAAAAGCGGCGCGGATGGGGTGGAACATGTCTTCTTTTCTGAACGCGCCACCCGGGAAGAAGTCGAGCAATTGGCCGAGTTGATCGGCGTCAACAAGGTCTGGTTCGACCCGACCCTGGTAGCCTTCCGGCCCCCGGACACCGAAGTGGTGACCGACCCCGATTACGAGCAGTTGCCGCCCAGCCTTCCCCGCTTCTGGAGAAGGTTGTTCTGGCCCATGGAGACCGACTCCGAGTTCGCCACCATGAAGTCGTTCGTTCGACTAGCGAGGCGCTATGGGGCTCGAGTCCTGGTGGGCACCGACAGTCCGGTCAAGTGGTCTGCGCCGGGCTATGCGTTTCACCACGAAATGCGCATCCTCACCGAGTGCGGCATGTCGAACCTGGAAGTGCTGAAGGCCGCGACCCGTAGCGCCGCGCAGGCGCTCCGGAAGGAAACCGAGTTGGGGAGCGTGGAACCCGGAAAGCTGGCCGATCTGCTGCTGGTTGCGGGGGATCCTCTGAAGGACCTCTCGGCCGCCCGGCAGATGCAGTGGGTGATCGTCGACGGCCGCCCCCATCAGCCGTCGCGTCTCACGTCCGACGGTCGGATCGCGGGCAATATTCCCGTCCCCTCGATGCCACCTCACACACACGGCATGTAGCGCCTCCGTGAGGATCTGGATCGCCGCGGCGCTTCTGACCACCCTCGCAGGTGGGGCTCGCCACCCGATGACGGAGTCTCTCCATCCGCCTCGAGAGCGGCTCCCCTCCTCGCTGTTCTCCCCGGGACGGGCGGATGAGCTGCTTCGAGGGCCTCATCGAGATCTCCATCAGCGACCCGAGAAGCTCGTAGGCGCCCTGCGGATTCAGCCGGGAGACCGGGTGGCGGACATCGGCGCGGGGGTCGGATACCTCACTCCCCTCCTGAGCCGGGCAGTCGGCCCTACAGGGCGAGTGGTTTCCGAGGAGATTCAGCGCGAGTTTCTCCCGGAGCTCGAGCGGTTCCGAAGTTTCGGCAATGTCGAGGTGATTCTGGGGTCGCCAGACGATCCCCGGCTTCCGGGCCCGCCAATGGATTGCCTCGTCCTGCTGACGGTTTACCACGAAGTGCGGAACCCGATTCGGTTCCTTCGCACCCTTCGGCGCTATTCCCATAGCGAAACTCGGCTGGCGATTGTGGACTTCGACCCCGATATCCCCTCGTCCACGCCGGCTCCGATCGGACACTCGGTCCCAGAGCGCGCCGTGAGGTCGGAAGCCGCCGCCGCCGGATGGCGGTTGGACCGCCGAGAGCAGGCGAGCGCGGGGCAGTACTTCCTGATCTTTCGTCCCTCCACCCGCCTCGAGCGAGCGCTTCCTCAGCGGCCCACCAACGCGCACGCCGTTCGAACGCAGCGCGCGGACCGATGACATCCGAGAGAAACGACGCTGTAGCCCGCCCTCCATCGCGCCTACGACTTCTCCTCACCTCCGGTTTGGTCTATGCTTCGACCGTGCCGTAGTTCGCAGAGCCGTCCTCGCCTATCGGAAGACTCGGGCTCGCCGGCCATCCAACCGGCAAGCGACCCGTCTCCAACCTGAAAACGCATTGAACGACACCATCGACCCGCAGCGGTCCGGAAGATCCCATGCCCCTCACCCCAACCTGGTACGATGACGCCGTCCTGCTGCTCGCGATTGAACACTCCTGGTCCGGCGCCGCGGAGCCCGGGCTCACCGCGGGACCGGATGCGGAAGAGATCAAACTTCTCCTGGAGCAGGTGAGACCCGATGCGCTTCAGGTGACGGCCAAAGGGTCCGCCGGGTATGTCCCGTTCGCCACGCGCCATGGGAACCGATGGCCCGCCATCGAAGACAATCCCTGGTTCGACCCGCTTTCGGTTTACCAGGAGGCTGCGGCGCACCTGGACATTCGATTTGTGCTCGGGTACAGCGGGCTGATCGACCTGCAAGCGTCCTACTGGCGATCGGAGTGGCAGCGACTGACGAGCAGTCGCATGGCCTATCGAAATCAGGCGCTCTGCCCCAACTCCGGCTATGTCGAGGAGATGCTTCTTCCGCAACTGGATGAGTTGATCGAGCGCTATCGGCCCGACGGCATCGTGATGGATCACGAGAACTTGACCGTGAGCCCCTGCTACTGCACGGTTTGCGAGTCCGAGTTCCAGATGATGCACGAGCGGTCCGCACCGGTGGATGCCTCCGACTCGGTTTGGAATGACTGGCTGAAGTTCCATCGGGAGAGCTTCCAGCGCTACCTCAGTCGAGTCGCCCGATACCTCGATGACCGCCAGCCCGGTATCGTCTTCGCCAGCAACGGAGCGCACGCTTCGCATCAAGCCGAGGAGCCGGCGACGGACTTCGCGCGACTCACCTGGGACCTTTCCCCGGCCTTCGCGGCACGGCAGGCATCGCTGGAGTCGAGAGCGCTTGCCGGGCGCAACCGACCCTTCGATCTCGCCGTGTGGAACCGCTGCAGCGCCCGCCCCTGGGCTGCCGGCTCGCTCCCGGCGCTGCCGGTTTATCCGAAAACCACCGACCACCTCCTGCAAGACGGCGCCGTGATCCTCTCCAACGGAGGCCGTCTGACCCTCTGGGTGACGGCGGATCGGGACGGCACGCTGCGCCCGAGCGAGACGCCCGCTCTTGCCATGGCGTCCGGCTTCGCCCGCGCTCGACGAGAGTGGCTGGTCGGATCGCAGTCCGCCGCGCGAGCCGCAATACTTCACTCCGACGCAACTCACGAGGCGACCGGTAACGGTCTATACGACCCCGGCCCGTCGCTCGATCGGATCCGAGGGGCCCACCAGGCGCTCACAGAATTGCACGTCCCCTGCGACATCCTGAACGAAGATGCGCTGCTCAAGTCTCTCCACGAGTATCAGTTCCTCGTCCTGCCGGAGCAGATCGTGCTCCGACCGGATCTCGACGAGTGGATCACGGAGTGGGTGCGGCACGGGGGTCGCCTGCTCGCCACGGGCCGCGTCTCCCCGAGGGTGCTCGAGGCGATCCCGACCTTCGCGATGGAAGAGGTGCTGGGCATTCGCTGGACCGGCCGCCGGCGCAGCGAGGCCTGGTTCGAGACTGCGGGCGCGCCCGTGAAGCTCTCGGCGCCGGTGGTTGAGGTCGGGTTGTACGGGGCTGACACGATCTACCGGCTGCTGGAGTCCGGCAACGAACGTCACCCCGAGCCGAGCGGCTACCCCGCTGTTTCCCGAAACCGCTGGGGTGAGGGGGAGGCCTGGTACATCGCGGCAGACTTCTTCACCGCGTACCATCGCAGCCAGTATCCCGGCCTGCGGGAACTCCTCCGCGAAGTTCTGTCGCAGGCACTCCCCGAACCGGCGTTGGAAACCGATGCCCCCACCACCGTAGAGCTGACGCTGCGCCATCTCGGCGCCCGAGTGCTCGTTCACATGGTCAACCACAATCCGGGAAAGAGCCTGGCCCAGAATAGTGCCTTCATCGAAGCGGTGCCGGCCGAGGCGCCCTTCCGGTTGTCGGTTTGCCTGCCCGCAGAGCCGCAAGCCGTGTTCGTCCAGCCGGGAGAGTTCCCTCTCAACGTCACCTGGGACGGCCGTCGGGCTTCCGTACACGTGCCGGCGTTCCACCTCCACCAGATCCTGGAGTTCCGGCTGCCGGGCTCCGAGGCAGTGAGCGACGACCCCGTCGCCACGACCGCCGGGAGCGACATCCCCGATCCCGAACCTGCGGGCGCGGAGGAGGAGTCGGAAACGATTACCGGCGCCGAGCCCGCTCATCCCCCGGGCTCCGAACCGGGGTCCAATGCAGCGGTACTCTAATCTGAAGGCGCTCCCCCCGACGGCGGCGAACGTGACAGGGAACGGGCCGCGCGGATGCGGCTGTTGGGGGAAGCTTTCATGTCGAAAACAGAGTCGAGTTCGGAAAGCGGAGTCTCACGCCGAGAAGTGCTTCGGCGAGCCGGGACCGCGGGACTGGGGTTGTCGGTCATCCCGACCCAGAGAGCGCTGGCACAAAACGGCCGGCCCGGAGCCAACGATCGCATTGTGATGGCGGTGATCGGCTGCCAGGGCATGGGCAGCGCGAACATGCAGCGGTTCATGGCGAAACCGGAAGTCGAGATCGCCGCGCTGTGCGATGTGGACGAAGCGCGTCTCCCGGCCGACGCCGATCGGGTGGAGAAGAAGTACGGCAGGCGACCGGCGCTCTACAAAGACTTCCGCAAGCTGCTGGAGCGCAAGGACATCGATGCCGTGGTCATTGCCACTCCCGACCACTGGCATGCCCTGCCCCTGATCTACGCCTGCGAGGCCGGCAAAGACGCCTACTGCGAAAAGCCGATCTCCCACGACATCACCGAGGCCCGCGCCATGGACGCGGCGGTGAAGAAGTTCAAACGAATCGTGCAGGTCGGCACATGGCAGCGCAGCACGAGGGAGTTCACCGACGCACTCGCCTACGTTCGCTCCGGCAAACTGGGCAAAATCGTGCAGACCCGGGCGTGGAAGACCGACTCGGCCAAAGTCGGCAAGGTCGCGGTCACCACACCGCCCTCCAGCCTCGACTACGACTTCTGGACGGGCCCGGCTGAACTGCTGCCGTACTCCGCCAACCGCAACCACTACAACTGGCGCTGGTTCCTGAACTACGGCACCGGAATGACCGGGGACTGGGGTGTCCACATGATGGACATCGCACTCCTCGGAATGTCGCAGACCACCGACATCCCGATGCCCGTTGAAGTCACCAGCTACGGCGGCAAGTACTCCTTCCCAGACGATGACCGGACCGCTCCCGATACGGTCCAGACTCTCTTCCGCTTCAAGGATCCCGACTACGTGATGCACTGGCACACCGGCCAGGATCACCCCGGCCTTCCCGACCAGGGCACTGAGTTCATCGGCGCCGACGGGCGAACCGTGCGTGTGTGGCGCGGCGGATGGAAGGTGTTGGATCCGGCCGGCAAGGAACTGGAAGCCCCACCCGCAGAGCGGACCAACGATCATTGGCAGAACTTCCTGGACTGTATGAAGTCTCGAGAGCAGCCGCGCTCGAACCTCGCGTCCATGGCGCAGACCACCATCGTCTGCCACCTCGCAAACGTCTCCTACCTCGCCGAGGAGACCGTGAGATGGAACAAAGAGAAGATGGATCTGGTCGGCAAAGCCGGCCGCGATACCCAATCGTACTACCGGGAGTACCGCAAACCCTGGAAGTTGCCGATGCACAAGATCTGATCGATCCTCAATCGGGACCAGGCTTGACCTGGCGGCCGGGAGATTGGACACATGAAGGGTTGGAAACTCTGGCTCGGCGCGTGGGCTTTGGCCTCGCTGACCGTTGGCGTTGAGGGCAGGGCGCAAGAGAAGCCGAAGCCCGAACGACCCAATATTCTCCTTCTCCTGGCCGACGATCTCGGTCGAGCCGATGTCGGGTGGGAAGGCGGCAACTTGAAGACGCCAAACCTGGATGGGCTCGCGGCGTCAGGAGCCCGGCTCGCCCAGTTCTACGTTCAACCGGTCTGCTCCCCGACTCGCGCCGCTCTGATGACCGGCCGCTACCCCATGCGGCACGGACTTCAGGTCGGCGTAGTTCGCCCCTGGGCCCAGTACGGGCTACCGCTCGAGGAACGAACGCTGCCGCAGGCGCTGCGCGAAGCGGGCTACGAAACGGCCATCGTCGGCAAATGGCATCTCGGCCACTTCCAGCCGGCATACCTGCCCACGCGCCGCGGCTTCGAACACCAGTACGGGCACTACAACGGAGCCCTCGACTACTACACCCACGAACGGGACGGGGGCTTTGACTGGCACCGCGACGATCGCGCTGCGAGAGACGAGGGCTACTCCACGCACCTGTTGGGCGCCGAAGCCGTGAGACGGATCCGAGAGCGGGATCGGAGGCGACCGCTCTTCCTCTATGTTCCGTTCAACGCCGTACACGCGCCGCATCAGGTCCCGGAGAACTACAAGCAAGAGTTCGCCGACGTGCCCGAGCCGCGACGAACCTACGCGGGCATGCTCAAGGCGATGGACGGGGCCGTCGGCAAGATCCTGGCCGCACTCGAAGAGAGCGGGATGCGAAAGAACACGCTGGTCATCTTCTCCAGCGACAATGGCGGCCCGTCTCCGGGGCGGGTAACCAGCAACGGCCCGTTCCGTGCCGGCAAGGGCACCCTCTACGAAGGCGGTGTACGGGTCTGTGCGTGTGCGTCGTGGCCCGGCAAGATTCGAGCCAAGTCCACGGTGGAGCAGCCCTTTCACATGGTGGACTGGTACCCGACTCTACTGCGACTGGCCGGCGCAAAGACTGAGCAACCGCTTCCTCTCGACGGCCGGGACGTCTGGAGCGCACTCGCCGACGGCAAGTCCCTCGATGTTCGACCGATCCTGCTGAACACCACCCCCAACGCCGGCGCCGTGCGTGTGGGTGATTGGAAGCTGGTGGTCAACGGCGCGGGAGGCGCCGGGATGGATGGAGAGGGCGCTGAAGTGCCGACTCCGCAGCGCCGACGACGGGTGGTCGGGGTTGCTCCATGCCCGGAGCTGTTCAACCTCGCGGACGACCCGTATGAAAAGAACAATCTGGCGGCATCCAGACCCGACAAGCTCAAAGAACTGCGTGACGCGCTGGAGAAACTCGCGGCCCAGGCAGCGCCGCCGCGGAGTCGCCCTCGCCCGGCAGGCTTCAAGAACCCCGCGGTGTGGGGAGACAGTTCGTGAAGACTGCCGCCCGAACGCTTGTGGCCCTCGTGAGCGCGGCGCTCCTGACGTCGATGGCCTCGGGCGCGGTCCAGCAGCGGAAGCCGAATGTCGTCTTCATTCTCGCGGATGACCTGGGATGGCGAGACACGTCGCTCTACGGCAGCACCTATCTGCAGACACCGAACATCGAGAAACTCGCATCCCGGGGGATGCGCTTCGACAACGCCTACGCAGCCAACCCGCTCTGCTCCCCGACGAGGGCGAGCATCCTCACCGGATTGTATCCGGCCCGAATCGGGATCACTGCGCCGGTGTGCCACCTGCCGGAAGAGCGAATGGAGGCAAGCCTGATCGCGCGGGGACAACCTACCCACCGTGCCCGACAGCAGGTCAGCGCGACACGCCTCAGTCTCTCCCATGTCACCCTCGCCGAGAACCTGAAGACCGCCGGCTACTCGACGGCGCATTTCGGGAAGTGGCACCTCGGACCGGAACCGTTCGATCCGCTTCATCAGGGATTCGATGAGGATATGCCTCACTTCGCCGGTCCCGGGCCGGCCGGGGGCTACCTGGCGCCCTGGCGCTTCGTGAAGCCTCCCGTGGGGCCTGGCAAGACGGGGGATCACATTGAAGACCGGATGGCCCAGGAAGCCGCCGCTTTCATCCGCCGAAACAAAGAGCGACCGTTCTTTCTGAACTACTGGTCGTTCTCCGTCCACTCTCCGTGGGATGCACCACCGGACCGAGTAGCCCATCACGCAAAACGCGTGGATTCCGGCAACTCTCAGCGCAATCCCGTTTACGCCGCCATGGTCGAGCGACTGGATGCCGCGGTGGGGACGCTGATGCAGACCCTGGAGGAAGAGGGCCTCACTCGCGACACCATCATCGTTTTCTTTTCAGACAATGGCGGGGTCCACTGGCGGGGCCAGCAGTTGGCCGCGCAGTATGAGGCTCCCGTCACGAGCAACGCCCCGCTCCGCGGCGGTAAGGCAACGCTCTACGAGGGCGGCACACGGGAGCCCTGTGTCGTGGTGTGGCCTGGCCGGGTACGTCCCGGCAGCCGAAGCAGCGCATTCCTGTCGAGCGTCGACTGGCACCCGACGCTCCTTGAAATGACCGGCGCAAAAGCCTCCGCAGGGCAGCTATTCGACGGTCTCTCTCAGGTTCCGGCGCTCCTCGAACGCGGAACGCCTCGCAAGTCGCTGTTCTGCTTCTTCCCGCATTACACCCCGGCGACCGGCGCCATTCCCGGAACCTGGGTTCGCGAAGGCAAGTGGAAGCTGATCCGTCTCCACCACGACGGCGAAGGTCAGAAGGACCGCTTCGAGCTCTACAATCTGGACCAGGACATCGGTGAGACCCGGAACCTGGCCGACCGGGAGCCGGCTCGGGTGCGGAAGCTGGATGCGATGATCAGCGAGTTTCTCGCTGTCACCGGGGCGCTGACCCCGGACGCGAACCCGGCCTTCGATTCGAACGCCCGCGCGGAAGATCCGGCTCCGCCGGCCGGCGGTGGGCGGCGGCCCGGAGGTGGGGCGCCGGTTCTCGGCTGGAGCCCCTCGAGAGACTGCACGCTCCAACAAACGGCCGCCGGGCTTCGGATCGACTCCACCGGCGCCGATCCCTACCTCACGGTGGCGCTCGATCGAAGTATCCCGGCGGGTCCGTTCGCTATCGAGATCCGGATGTCGTCGACTGCACGGGGGGCAGGCCAATTCTTCTGGCGGGAGGAGGGTGTGAGTCCGCCGTTCTTCCGAGAGCGGAGCCGGCCGGTCGAGGTCATCCATGACGCGATGCCTCACAGCTACCGGTTAGAATTCTCACCGATGCACCCCGTTACAGCCATCAGGCTGGACCCTGCCGCGGGCGCCGGGGTTATCGTGCTGCAGCAGATCACGCTGCGCAACTTCCAGGGGGAAGTCGTGTGGGAGTGGAAGCCGGCGCCTTCCCAGAGATAGCGCGGACTCGGGGGACGCTCGAGCAAACTGGAGTGCGGCGGTCGTTCCGACAGACAAGGGAACGCTTTGGATGGATGAGCAAGAAGAGTGGTTGCGCCTCGGGGTTGCAGCAGCGCTCACGCGGAGCTACGCAGCGGATCAGCGCCGGTTTGTGGAGGACCTGGCGACACTGCTGGTGAGTTCGTTTCCGGAGAGCGTTCAGATCGTCCGGGGCGGCTTTTCACTCTCCCGGCGCCGTCCCATCCGGGAACTGCGGATTCAACTGGGGGATGATCTGTTCACGATGGACTGCACGTCTGACGGCTCCCCCAAAGCGAGGAGATCGCTCTCCAAGCGGGGGATTGTGCTTCAGACGAAGGAGTTGCCCATGGATCTCTGGATCGCCGAGATCGTAGCGCGCCTGGAAGAGGCGGCAACTCTGAATCAGCAGGCGCTGAATGCGCTCCGACGGGTTTTGAGGGACGGAGGACCCTGCTGATGCGCGGAAACCGAGACATCCCGGAGGGCGCCCGGCAGCGCCTCAGTGCGATGCGATCGGAGCCGGGCCAGCATCCGCGGTTCTTCACGAGCGACCTTTCCGTCAACGAGTACTATTTGTTGGAGCAAGCGGGATTTGAGCCCTTGGGATTCGTGATGGGGTCGTCGTTCTACCATATAGGTATCCAGTGGACCATCCAGCCTTTCCAGAATTACGAGCTAGACGTCCTGACACAGGCGCTCTATCACGCGCGTGAGAATGCGATGGCCCGCATGGAAGAAGAGGCGGCTCTGCTCGATGCCGATGGGGTGGTGGGGGTGAGGCTCGAGATGGGTCAGCAGACGTGGGCTGTAGGCATGGCGGAATTCACTGCGTTGGGCACCGCCGTGCGTGCCCTCGATCGAACGCGCAACTTCCGAAAACCCAGCGGCCGGCCCTTCACCTCGGATCTCTCCGGACAGGAGTTCTGGACGCTCTTGAGAACTCGTGCCCGACCGGTGGAACTCGCCATGGGAAACTGCGTGTACCACGTCGCCCACCGGGGTTTTCGGCAGGCGCTTTCGCAGTTCGGACAGAACGTGGAGATGGCGAACTACACTCAGGCGCTCTACACTGCCCGAGAGTTGGCGCTCGAACGATTACAGACTGAAGCTGAAAGCGTGGAGGCAGACGGCATTGTGGGCGTGGATGTCCAGCAGTGCAACTATGGTTGGAACAGTCACGTGCTGGAGTTTTTCGCCCTGGGCACTGCCGTCAAGCGTGAGGGCGCCTTCCCCATCGCTCACGATCCAGGTCTCGTGCTTTCACTCAATGACCCTCCGAGAAGTCCCCCCGTACCGCGTATGCCTTCCCCAACACGCGTTTCGTCCGGAGGCGGAGAGGGCTAGCGTTTCCTTCTCCCCCACGTTGTTCGACGAACCGAGCCGCCATTGGCCATCCTTGTTGTTGAAGACTCGGAAGTTACCCGACGGGTGCTTCTGGGACAATTGAAAAGTTCCGGTTTTCCAGACTCCGTCGAAGCGGAGTCTGGGGAAGCCGCTCTGGCACTGCTCGGCATCGATCCATCCCAGCGCCGCACCCGTTCGGCTTCACCTGGTTCCGGCATCGATCTCGTGCTGCTCGATATCGTCTTACCGGATATGGATGGGATCGAAGTCTGCCGGCGCATCCGCTCCAGCCCTGAGCTGGCCGATCTTCCGATCCTGATGGTGACGGCAGTCGGTCAGGATGAGCAACTCGAGGCGGCGTTTGAAGCCGGCGCGTGGGATTACATCACCAAGCCGACGTCTCAGGTGGTGCTGGGGGCGCGGATCCGTCAGGCGCTCCGACTGAAGAACGAGACGGAGGAGCGCAAGGCGCGGGAGGAGAGTCTGGTTGTGGCTCAGAGAAGGCTGGAGGATGTGAACTCCGCGCTTTCCATGCAGGCCGCATCCGACGCCCTCACCGGCATCGCCAACCGACGTAAGGCCGATGACCACCTCGTTCGAGAGTATCGTCGATCCGCTCGGGAAGGCCTGCCGATCTCCATCGTCATGGCGGATATCGACTACTTCAAGCAGTACAACGACCATTTCGGTCACCCAGCTGGAGACGAGTGCCTTCGGAGCGTTGCCGGCGTCCTCTCCGCACACGTGTTTCGAGCGCCCGATCTCGTGGCGAGATACGGCGGTGAAGAGTTCATGGTCATCCTTCCCAATACCGATGAGACGGGCGCCCGTCACATCGCGGAGCGACTGCGGCACGGGGTTCTTTCGCTCCGGATCGTACATCCGAAGAATCTGGCCGGTTCGTACATCTCGATCAGCGTCGGCGTGACCACCGAGACCCCCAAACGTAATGGGGACCCGACCAGTCTCATCGAAGCATGCGATCGCGCGCTCTACAGTGCCAAGGCGGGAGGACGAAACTGCGTGCGCCACTCGGCGGATGAAGATACGTGGATCTCCCTGGATCTCAGTTCGGATCCGAACCCCTGACGTCCGGGACACCGCCCGCATTCGGAAGCTAACCCGCGTCCATGACGCGGGCCGGATGCGGGTGGAACCCGTCGCCGGTGACGCCGATGGCTCGACCCCGATGACGCCGAAACCGGGAGGCTCCGGGTGCGTCGAATGAACTTGCTGACAACAGAATCGCGGGGAGCCTGCATTGCCGCCTCCCGGTCGTCTGGGGTGAATTGATGCCGACACTGGATCGACGCTCACTGCTCGTGGCCACCGCCGCTGCGGCCATCCCTGCGTACGCAGCCGATGAGGAATACTGGTCGGGCTATCGCGGGCCGCGAGGTGATGGAAGCTGCGCCTCGGCCGATCTGCCGGCCTCCTGGAGTGGGTCACAAAACCTCGAATGGAAGACTCCCCTTCCCGGCCGCGGGCATGCCTCACCCGTGATCTGGGGCAATCGGATCTTTGTGCCGGCCGCCCTCGAGGATCGGGAAGAGCGCGTCCTGATCTGCCTCGACCGCCGAAACGGCCGGACCCTCTGGCAGCGCACGGTGCTGAAGTCACCCCTCGAGCAGATCCACCGCCTGAACAGCTATGCTTCGAGTACCCCCCTGGTCGATCGGGATCGGGTCTACGTACCATTCCTCGACCGGGAGGAGATGTTCGTGGCGGCCTACGATCACGGCGGCAATCGGCTGTGGGAGGCGCGGCCGGGAGTCTTCGCGAGCAAACATGGTTTCTCGACCAGCCCGGTCCCCTTCAAGAACTCCATCATCCTGAACGGGGATCACGACGGTCCGGGGTACCTCACCGCTCTCGATCGCAAGACCGGTAAGACCCTCTGGAAGACCAACCGTCCCAACAACACTCGGAGTTATTGCACCCCCATCATTCGCACCCTGAACGGGAAGCCGCTCCTGATGATGTCCGGCAGCAAATGCGTCGCAGCGTACGACCCCGAAACCGGACGAGAACAGTGGATGCTCGACGGCCCCACGGAGCAGTTTGTGGCGGCGCCGGTGTTTGACGGGAAACTGCTGTTCATCACCACCGGCTATCCGGATCGCCACATCATCGCCTTGAAGCCGGACGGGGCAGGACGGATTACCGAGGAGCAGATCGTGTGGCGCACGCGAAAGGGTTGCTCCTACGTGCCGGCGCCCGTGCTGGTGGGGAACCTGTTCTTCATCGTCTCCGACAGCGGATTCGCAAGCTGCATCAACGCTGAGACCGGCGACCTGCACTGGTACGAACGGCTCGGGAGCGGTGGGCACAGCGCCTCTTTGATCACCAGCGGCGATCGGGTCTATTTCCTTGCGGACCGGGGAATCGCTACCGTGGTTCGCGCCTCGAAGAGTTACGAGGTGTTGGCCACCAACGAACTGGGCGAGGAGACCTACGCATCCCCCGCAGTCGCACCCGGCCAGCTCTTCATCCGCGGCGTACAGCACCTCTTCGCGATCGGACGACCCACCACCTGACCTTGAACTCGCAGGGCTCGCATGCCGTCGGAAACCGTTGCAGCAGTGCGTGGGAAGGATCCTCGCTGCCGGTGGGAAACTGTGACGGGAGCACGGGACTTCAATGATGGGTCCCGCTTCGGGAGTTCAAGGGTGATTGATCTGGATGCCCTGCCCATGCGCATCGCGCTCGGGCAGTTCAACGAGTTGACCGATGAGCAACTCGCGTTTGTGAAGCAGTGCGGCTGCGACGATGTGCTGCTGAACACCCCCAAACTACCGGGGGATGAGCGCTGGGAGTACGAAGACCTGCTCGCGTGGCGAGAACGCGCGGAAGCCGCCGGACTCCGACTCGTGGCCCTCGAAAACGTGCCGGTGAAGTTCTACGACCAGATCATGCTCGGTACTCCCGAGCGCGATCGCCAGCTAGAGAACATGCAGGCCACCGTTCGTAACATGGGCAGGGCCGGCATCCCGATTCTCGGGTATCACTGGATGCCGAACAGCGTGTGGCGCACGGCCTGGGAGGCTCCCGTACGGGGCGGGGCGCTGAGCACAGGGTTCAACCTAAGTGAGGCCGACCAGAGCAAACTCACGCACGGTCGTGTTTACTCCGAGGACGAACTCTGGGCCAACTACGATTGGTATCTGGAGCGAATGCTGCCTGTTTGCGAAGAAGTCGGTGTTCGGATGGCGCTCCACCCGGATGACCCGCCGGTGGAATCGCTCGGCGGAATTCCCCGTCTCTTCCGAAACTTCGAGAACTTCCAGCGCGCCATGACCGTGCATGACAGTCCGATGCACGGGCTCGATTACTGCCACGGGTGCTGGTCGGAAATGCGCGGCGGAGACGGCGTTCTCGAGTCGATCCGCTGGTTCGGCGAGCGAGGGAAGCTCTTCTACATCCACTTCCGCGACGTGGTCGGGAAAGCGGACGACTTCGTGGAAGTCTTCCTGGGCGACGGCAATGTGGATCCGGTCGCCGTGATGAAGACCCTGAAAGAGGTCGGTTTCAAGGGCTTCATCATCGACGACCACGTGCCGCGCATGGTCAACGATACGCGATGGGGCCATCGCGGCCGCGCCTGGACGACCGGCTACCTCCACGCGCTGCTGACCGCCGTTAATTCCCTGTCGTAACCGGGACCGCCTGCGGGGCGGCGGCCGGCGCCGTCGTCCCGGAGCCGGGGTGCTTGCACTCCATCACCGCAGGCACGGCTGCAGTCGGCCCGCCCGCCTGCTTACGCGCGCAGTTCGGGCACTGATCGCAGACGGGGGCGGCTGCGGCCGGGCCGGTCCCGGTGGGCTTTCGATTCCCCGCTCGGCCGATGTTGGTCACCGTGCCGAACATTCCGGCAGGCGCCGGAACCGTGAGCCCGGGAGGTCCGACGTCGCCACAATCCTTGCCGCCGATCCCAAAGGGACTGGAAACTCCGGAGAACTTGCTGCGCGGCAAAATCCCGGCCTGACGAAGTCCCGGCTCGACCACTGAAGCCGTCGCCGCAAACGCAAGGGCCGCTAGGGCCGCTCCCAGGATCAGCGTGACGCGCTGCCTTCCACGGGCCGAGTCCGGCGCCCCCCTCGGGGAAACCTTGGGGGAAGCAGGATTGACCATCGCCTCGGCCCGGATAGCTGCCGCCACCTGTTGGATCGAGGCGCTTGCCTCACGGTCCGATCCGGGAGCCGGCTGGAGGGCGCGCTGCAGCCGCTCCCGCTCCACCACCCACCGGGCCCACTGAGCCCGACAGTTGTCACATCCCTGCAGGTGCGAATCCACCAGGAGCCGTGGGAAGCCCCCCAACTGGCCATGGGCGTGAAGAAACAACGTCTGCTGCCAGTGCCGGCACTTCATTTCCGGGCCCTCGACGCAGGGGCTCCGACCGGCGATTCCACCGGTTCCTCGAGGTGCCGTCGAAGATTCCGGTGGGCCTGGTAGAAGCGGTACTTGAGCGTGGAGAGGTTGATCTCCAGCAGCGCAGAGATCTCCGGCATGTTCAATTCGGCGTAGTAGTACAGCTCCAGAACCTGTCGCTCCGCCTCGGAAAGGCGCCCCAGGTGACGTCGCAACTCCGTACGCTCGATGACCGCGGCAGGCCATCCCTCCGGGTTGTCTCCCCAGGTGTCTTCCGGCCAGGAGTCGAAGGGAACTTCCATCTCGCCCAGAAGAGCCCGAAGTCGCTGGTGTTTTCGCCAGGCATCGGCACAGCGGTGCAAGGCGATCCCGAAAAGCCAGGTCTTGAATCGAGATCGGCCCCGAAAGCCCGGGAGTTCCTTCCAGGCCGACACGAACACGTCCTGGATGACATCGTCGGAGTCGATGGCGGAGTCGAGACGAGATCGAACGAACTGCCGCACCCGGCCATGGTAGCGGTGAACCAGGGCATCGAAGGCGCGCACGTCGCCACCTCGAGCCGCATTGACCAGGGTGCTGTCGGGGTCCGGTTGACCAAAGAGCGAGAGAAGCACGGGAAGGGTCGCTCCCAGAGCGGATGGCTCAGAGCCGATTGTTACTTTATTGTCGCTCGACAGCAGCTAATAAGTTGGACGCCTGTCGTCGCTTTTCGTTCAACAACAGGCGTCCGCCCAATCCCTAAGCCTTTTCCGGAACCTCGAACCCTTTGCGGTATTCGCGGGTGAGGAGCCGATTGGCTTCGCGATTCTTGCCGAAGTTCTCTTTCTTCGGGTTGATCGTGAGCTTCGGTCCCAGCTTGTAGGTGCTGCCCTGCATATCCACGCCGTTCCCGGCGAGGTGCGCCTTGAAGCGCTCGTAGGTCTCGTGCGCCCACTCGTTGCCTTCCATGGTGGAGGGCACGCTGCTGAACGACGAGGATTCACCCAGCACGTAGGAGATGTTGCCGAGGTGGCACAGGGCGCTGGAGAGGTGCCCCTCGTTGACCTCGCCGCGGAGGTCTTCCATCTTGCGACTGCGCATCGCGTCGATGAAGTTGCGGTAGTGGTCGCCGCCGCCTTCGAATTTGGCCACCTGGACGCCGTTCTTGTCGAACGCGAGGCCACCGCTGTAAGAGGTGAGCACGACGTAGCCATCCGTGCCGTGGAACACGTTGCCGACTCTCGCCTGGCGGTAGTCTTCGGTCTTCAGCCCGCGGGTCTCGAAGATCAGCGTGGCGTCGTCGTAGTCGAAGAGCGCGACGTGCGTGTTGGGCGTCTCGCCGTCATCTTCGTAGCCGAGGCGGCCGCCGTAGCCGATCACGTTCTTGGGGAGCCCATCCTTGCCGAGGCCCCAGCGCGCCACGTCCATCTGATGGATGCCCTGGTTTCCGAGATCGCCGTTGCCGGTGTCCCACACCCAGTGCCAATCATAGTGGAGCCGCGCACGGGTGAGGGGCTTCATCGGGGCAGGTCCGCACCAGAGGTTGTAATCCAGGCCCTGGGGAATGTCGCCCTTGCCGACCTTCCCAATGCTGTTTCGGGTCTTGTAGCAGAGGCCGCGTGCAACCTGAACCTTGCCGATTTTGCCGGCGCGGATGTATTCGATCGCCTGAATGCTGCCCGCCATGGAACGGCATTGGGTTCCGGCCTGACAGATCCGCTTGTACTTCCGAGCGGTGTCGACCATCACGCGTCCTTCATGGACGTTGTGGCTCACGGGCTTCTCCACATAGACATCTTTGCCCGCCTGGAGCGCCCAAATGGCGGCGAGCGAGTGCCAATGGTTCGGCGTCGCGATGGAGACCGCGTCGATGTTGGGGTCGTCGATGACCTTGCGGAGATCCTGAACGTAAGCGGGCGCCGGCTTGCCCTTGGAGGTGACCAGCGACATCGCGCGCTGCGCCGCCGCGGGATCCACATCGCAGATGGCGGCGATGGTGACATCGTTCATCCGGGTGTAGCCCGAGATGTGGTCGCGACCGCGGCCATTAACACCGATCACCGCGATCCGAATCTGATCGTTGGGGCCGAGCTTTCGGCCGGACGGCTGCTGACCCTGGGCAAATGCTTCCCGCGCCGAGACAGCGGTGGCTGCCACGGTGGTGGTGAACATTGCGTCCAGGAGCAGCTCGCGTCGAGTCTGTTTCGCCATGGCGCTTGGGGCCTCTCTTCGAGAACTCGGGGGCCATCCAGCCCGGCTTCTCTGCCGAGTCGAACCCCCGTCACTTCTGTATCGTTCGACACAGGGAAACCGCCGCCCTTCGTCCAACGCCCAGGTGGCGAGATCCATCTGTGGATGGGGAGGGTACTTCAGACCACCGATCCCAAATCTCCCCTCGGTTCCGGGACCTCTTCCTGAGCCCGGATCTGCGATTGTTCCTTCCTGGAGGCGCTTCATGCTCCAACGCAGACAGTGGATCGCTTCCGTCGCCCTGGCCGCAGCCGCCCGCCCCTCGCATGCCGAGAGCGTCTACCCCGGGGCCGATTGGTCGCGCCGAGAACCGGCGGAGTTGGGACTCAACGCATCGGCGCTGGATCGCTTCCGAGACGCCTGCGCCGGTCACGGTTGGGTGACTCGGGCAGGTCAGGCGGTCTATTCGTGGGGAGAGACGTGGAAGCCGATCGACATTGCATCCGCATGCAAACCGTGGTTCGGGCACTTCCTCTTTCGAGCGCTTCAGGACGGGCGTCTGAAGTCCCTGGATGAGCCGGTGCTGAAGTGGGAACCTCGCCTCGCGACTCTCAACGCCGCGCTCGGGCACAAGGACCGCTCGATCACCTGGCGTCACCTGGCCACCCAGACCTCGTGCTACGGGGTGCGGGAGGCCCCGGGCGGCGCGTTCGACTACAACGACTTTCAGATCGCGCTCTTCTGGGACTGCCTGTTCCTGAAGCTCTACGGCACGACCCCGGAACGAGTCGACGACGACGTGCTCCGCCCTCTACTCACCGCACCCCTTCAATGCCAGGACCCGCTCAGCATGATCTCGTTCGGGATCGGCGCCCGTCAGGGCCGTATCCGCGCCTCGGTGCGCGACCTGTGCCGCTTCGGACTGCTCTACATGCGCGGCGGTCGGTGGAAAAACCAGACGCTCCTGAAGCCGGAACTCGTGCAGACCATTCTCACCTCGCCTCACCCGAACTCGCTCCCGCGCGCCGGAATGGATCCGGCGGAGATGCTGTCGGTCCAACGCACCCTGGGCTCCCAGAAAGTGCCCGACAACCAGACCGACCACCACGGCAGCTACAGCTTCCTCTGGTGGACCAATGGGGTGGATCGGAGCGGGAAACGCCATTGGGAAGGGCTGCCCGCAGAGTGTTACGCCTGCCTGGGGCACGGCGGCAAGCGGGGCGTGTTGGTCTGGCCCTCCCGCGAAATCGTCGCCGCCTGGAACGACACCCAGCTCAATGGCCGCGACTCCCAATCTGCAGCCCTCCGCCACCTCATCGCCGCCGCCGGGTGAAGCGAATCGCCAGCCGCTACAACGGTTCAGAGCGAGTCTGGCTGTGCAGTCACGAGCCTCCGGGGCAGATCAGGCCGACTCGTGGTAAGACCACCGAGTAGACGCTGAACCATCTTCGGACCACCGTGAATAGAGAGACCACTACAGCACCTGGGCGGACGCGACTTCTGGGCCTGAGGGTCCAGAACTTTCGTTCGCTGAGGAACGTATCGTTCCACGAACTCACACCGCTCACGGTTCTGGTAGGACCGAACGGAAGCGGCAAGTCCACTCTGTTCGACGTACTTGCATTCCTTGCCGAGTGCTTCGAGTCCGGGCTTCGCTCTGCGTGGGACCGCCGGGGCCGAGCGGCAGAACTTCTATCTCGAGGCTCTTCTGGGCCGGTCGTCATTGAACTCGACGTGGAACTGCCGGATCGATCCACCATCGCTTACCATCTGGCGATACAGCAGGATAACGGCTCTCTCGCGGTTGCCGAAGAGTGGATGGAACACCGTGAATCGCTGTCCACGCCCACCAGGCGGCTGCTGGATTACCAGGCGGGCGACGGCTACGTCGGGGACGAGTCCGCGGGGGATAGCGGACCACGCCTAAGGCAGGTCCGCTTAACGGGCGCCGACATCGTCGCCGTCAATGCACTGGGGCAACTCGCCGACAACCCGAGGGTGGCAGCGCTTCGCACCTTCATCATCGAGTGGCGACTGAACTACTTTACGGCAGGCAGCGAAGAGGGGCAGCCGGAAGCTGGACCCCATCGACGAATCTCGGCATCCGGAGACAATGTGGCCAATGTCATTCAGTATCTGGCCGAGGAACATCCGGATCGGCTCACCGAGACATTTCGTGCGCTCCGTCGGCGGGTGCCCCACCTTGAAAAACTGGTCGCTGAGTTCCTCCCTGACGGTCGCCTGCTGCTCCGTCTGAAGGACGCTCCGTTCGAGCGACCCATTCTCGCACGATTTGCCTCTGAGGGAACCCTCAAGCTGCTGGCATATCTGCTCCTACTCCATGATCCCGACCCGCCGCCGTTGATGGGCATTGAGGAGCCGGAGAACTACCTGCATCCTCGTTTGCTTCAGGAACTCGGAGAAGACTTCCGGGGCGCGGCAGAGGAGTCCCAACTGCTGGTGACCACTCACTCGCCGTTCTTCCTGAATGCCATGCGCCCCGAAGAGGTGTGGATCCTCTGGCGCGATGAGTTCGGCTATACACGCGCAACCTGCGCAAGCGGCATTCGGGGCGTCACGGCAGCTCTGCGGCAAGGAGCCCTCTTGGGCCACCTCTGGATGGAGGGACGGTTTGGGGTGGGCGATCCTCTGACTCGGGCCGGCGCACCGACTCGGCCGATCTCGCCGTGATGGGGCCGCACCTGGTCATCTTTGTAGAAGAGGAGTCAATGGAAGCCTTCCTGAACGCCCTTCTCCCAAGAATTCTGCCGGAGACTGTGACTTTTGAGATCGGCAGCTTCCAGGGAAAGTTGGATCTGCCGAGTCGAGTTCCCGATCGGCTGCGGGGGGAGTCCTCCTGGGCTCCATCCGAGTACCGCTGGATCGTCCTGGTGGATCAAGACGACGACAATTGTATTGAACTCAAACAACGGCTGGAGCGGGCCGCTACAGACGCTAGGCTACGGCTGGACACATCCAACCCCAACTGCCGTCGGGTTCTGAACCGAATCGTGGTGCAGGAATTGGAGTCCTGGTACTTTGGCGACTGGCAGGCGGTAGTTGCCGCGTATCCAAGAGCTTCACCCGAAGTAGCGTCCCGCGCGAGGTTTCGCGATCCGGACCGCATCCGGAATGCCTGGGAAGCGTTTGAGGCGGTTATGCAGCCCTACGGCTACTTCCGTAACGGTCTTAGGAAAATTGAAGCCGCTCGCGCCGTCGGCCAACACATCCTACCGGAACGCAGCCGATCTCAAAGCTTCCACTGCTTCATTAACGGTCTTTTTGATCTGGCACGGTACAGTGGCCAAGGATAGCGATGGCGACGGTCCGGTCTCACTGATCTGGCGGTGAGAGCCCGTCCATCCGCTCAACTCGCGTGCGGGGAATCTACCCCCGCGGTGGGAATGACCACTCGAAATCCGAGGAGGCGACTCAGGGCCGTGGGCGAATTGTGCTGCCTGAGAGCCGGTTTGAGAGCCGCCACCCCATCGAGCCAGGATCCGCCGCGGATGCACCGGGCACTTGTGGGCTCAAGCTCTACCGGGTCATCGAGATTCATCCCATTCTCTCGGAGCGGGAACTCGCGATGCCAGTCGCGACACCACTCCCACACGTTTCCCCAAAGATCCAGGGCGCCGCACCAACTCGCCCCCAACTCCCGGCAGGGTACTTCCGCCGGCGACCCGGTCCGCAAACTCCCGCCGAAGTGAGCCCGGTCTGGGTCCGGCTCATCCTCGCCCCACGGATAGCTTCCGCCGGACGCGCCGCATGCGGCCCACTCCCACTGGGCCTCTGTCGGGAGGGCTCCACCCGCCCACTCGCAGTACCGCTCTGCGTCCGAAAAGTCCACCCCCACCACGGGCTGGCGATCCCGGTTGAACCGGGAGTCATCCCAATAAGCCGGTGGTCGGTGTCCCGTCGCAGCGACGAACTTACGGTACTGGGCGTTGGTCACCGGCGACCGGTACAGATAAAAGCCCGTCGTTACGTTCACGGACCGGGTGATCCCTCCGGCTTGTCGATCCCCCATGCGGAACCGGCCGGCGGGGACTGCCACCATCTCGGCGCCATCAATGGGATTGACGCGCCGAGCCGGCGCCTGAGACGCTGGCCCCGTGCGGTGCGACTCCGCCGCTGAGAGTGACTCCAGTGCGCTTCGAAACTCCCGTGCCGTGGAAAATCGGTTGGAGAGGGTCTTGTCCAGTGCGCGCGCCAGGAGTTGTCTCGGCCCCGAAGGAATGTCCTCGGGCAGCGGCCGGGGATGCTGGGTCTGGATGGCGTGCATCAAGGCGGAATGGCTCTCACCTCCGAACGGGGGCCGGCCACCCAGGGCCTCGTGGAGCAAGACTGCCGTCGACCACAGATCTACCGTCCGATCGATCCTCCCCGCCAGCGCTTCCGGCGACATGTAGGCGAAGGATCCCAGGGGTGTTTCGGTCCTCGCGCCGGTCTGCGTGAAGCGGGAAATCCCGAAGTCGGTGATCCGCGGGGTTCCGCTCTGCATGAGTATGTTGCCCGGCTTCAAGTCACGGTGGATGACGCCCCGGGCGTGGAGGTGTTCGAGACCGGTGAGGATCCCGGCGACGATCCGGATGGCCTCCTGCCGCTGCAGCCGCCGTTGGGGCTGCTGCTGGAGAAACGCATGAAGGGAGCCTTCCTCGACATACTCCGAAACCAGCACCCAGCCCCCGTGGTGCTCGAAACCCTCATGAAACGGCACTATGTTGGGGTGGCCGCTGGCGCGGATCCAGGTCTCAATCTCGTGCAAAAGCTGGTCGCGCAGCATCTGCTCGACCTCCGGTGGGGAGCATCCGTCCGGCTGTGGGATTTTCAGCGCGACCGGCCTGGCATATCGAGCATCGCGACGGGCGGCGCGCCACACTTCGCCGTACCCGCCGCGGCCGACATACGCCTGCAGCACGTACGCTCCCAGAACGTTGCCCGCTTCAAATCGGTGGGTCAGGGCCATAGACCTGCTGTTTCACGGCTCCATCGGGAAGATGTTGGGATCTGGGGAACGGCATCGCCTTCAGGTTTGTTTCGCCGGCCTGCCGGAGAGGCTCCTGCACGCTTGCGGCGCCGCCGCCCATCCGCCCAGGTTCAGCTTGCCGGAGCCGCGGGAATTGCGGCGCGCGCGGCCTCTCGAATCGATGAACCCATGGACCGATACGGGGATCGTTTTGGTGGAAGTGGTTCACCTGTCGGCGACGTGGAGATTTCTCCTCTCATCCCGATACACCGGCGCCAGGCACACCGGAATTGGGAGCGGGGACGCCGCTGAAACCGGGTCGGCGAATAAGCTTCAGCGCAGGATCCCTGGCGTTTCGAACCGAACGGACAATCCGACGGGGGACTCTCTCTCAGATCTCCGAGAGGTTTGGAGCGCCGGTACACCCCGTTACGGGCCGAAGCCGCGATCTCACCATGAGCCACGATCTTCATCCCAACGCGGATAGCTTCTACCACGTCGGCGGCACGGTGCCGCGGGATGCGGCCTGTTACGTCTCCCGGCAGGCGGACGACGATCTGCTCTCCTCGCTCCTCCGCGGCGACTTCTGCTATATCCTCACCTCGCGGCAGATGGGCAAGTCCTCCCTCATGACCCGCGCCGCCACCCGGCTCCGCGAGGCGAGCGCCCACGTCGCCGTCGCCGATCTCACCGCCTTCGGCCGCAGCCTCTCTCCCGAGCAGTGGTACGATCTCCTCCTCGCCCGCATCGGCCGGGAACTCAAACTCGAGGATGAACTCGAAGAGTTCTGGCTGGACCACCCCCGCCTGCCTCCCCTCGCCCGCTTCACCGCCGCACTCACCGAGGTGGCGCTGCCCTCGCGCCCCGGACGGATCGTCCTCTTCATCTACGAGATCGATGTCGTTCGCAGCCTCAGCTTCGATACCGACGAGTTCTTCGCCGCCATCCGCGAACTCTATGTTCGCCGCGCCAGCGAGCCGGAGCTGGCTCGACTCACGTTTTGCCTCCTCGGCGTGGCCTCCCCCGCCGATCTCATCGCCGATCCTCGCATCACGCCGTTCAACATCGGCGTCCGGATCGAGCTTCGGGACTTCACGCGGGATGAGGCAGCGCCCCTCGCGGCCGGTCTCGGCGCCCAGGGTCACGAGATCCTCGGTCGGGTGATGCACTGGACCCACGGCCACCCCTACCTCACCCAGCGCCTCTGCCGCGAGATGCAGAACTCGGCCAACCCCACCGCCGCCGGGGTCGACGCTGCATGCAACCGCCTGTTCTTCGATCAGCGCTCCTCGGAGACGGAGGACAACCTCCGCTTCGTCGCCGACCGCTTGCTGAAGGGCGGCACGGATCCGGAGACGGTGCTGGAGCTCCACAGCCGGCTGGCCGCCGGCAAGCAGGTGGCGGATGACGAGACCGACCCAGCCGTCTCCGCGCTGCTGCTTTCGGGCCTGGCGCGTCGGAGCGAACGCGGCCTGGCGATCCGCAACCGCATTTACTCCCGGGTCTTCGACCGCGCCTGGATCCAGCGCCACCGCGACCCCGCCGACATCCGCCGCCAGCGTGAAGCGGAGCGCAGAGGACGGAACCGGGCGCTGACGGTTTCTTCCGCGATTGTGATGGTGATGCTGGCGCTGGTGGTGATCGCCTTCCGGCAAAGCGACCGGGCGGGGAAGAGTGAGACGCGCCTTCGCGGCATGGCGGAAGCCGCCCAGCGAAGCGCCAGTGAGAACGCCGACCTGGCCAAACAACGATTGGATGCGCTCCAGGAGGCAGACCTCGCGCGCGAGAACGCCACGAACCGATTAAAGGAGTCTGTTGATGCTCGGGAGGCGGCGCGGCTGGCACTCGTCCAAGAACAGCAGGCCCGCAATTCCGAAAGTACCGCGCGACGGCTTGCAGACAGACGGACCGCGGAGGTCCGCTCCGCGGCAGATCGAGCCGACCGCGAGAGCTACACCGCCAGTATGAATCTGGTGCAGCGGGAACTCTTGAACCATGCATTCGGGCATGCCGAAGAACTGCTCGCATCGACACGGCAGAGTCGTCACCGGGGCTGGGAGTGGGGTTACTGGTACGCCCAAACTCATCCGGAGAAGTTGACCCTCCGAGGGCATTCTGATGGAGTCGTCTCCGCCGTGTGGTCTCCCAACGGTTCCCGCATCCTCACCGCGAGCCGAGACAACACCGCTCGCGTTTGGGATCCCGCCTCGGGCAGGGAACTCTCCGTCCTCAAGGGGCATTCCGAATGGGTCACTTCCGCCGTGTGGTCCCCCGACGGTTCCCGCATCCTCACGGCAAGTGTGGACAGAACCGCGCGTGTCTGGGATCCCGCTTCAGGCAGGCAACTCACCGTCCTCAACGGACACTCCAGCTCGGTCACTTCTGCCGTGTGGTCACCCGACGGTTCCCGCATCCTCACCGCAAGTTACGATAAGACCGCCCGCGTCTGGGATCCCGCCTCGGGCAGGGAACTCTCCGTCCTCAAAGGGCATTCCAGTGGGGTCAACTCGGCCGCGTGGTCACCCGACGGTTCCCGCATCCTCACCTCGAGTGGAGACCTCAACGCCAGTGGAGACCACACCGCCCGCGTCTGGGATCCAACTGCCGGCAGGGAACTCTCGGTCCTCAAAGGGCATTCCAGGGTGATCAACTCCGCCGTGTGGTCTCCCAACGGGTCCCGCATCCTCACCGCGAGTTGGGACAACACCGCCCGCGTCTGGGATCCCGCCTCGGGCAGGGAACTCTCCGTCCTCAAGGGGCATTCCGGTTGGGTCAACTCCGCCGTGTGGTCTACCGACGGGTCCCGCATCCTCACCGCAAGTAACGACGGGACCGCCCGCGTCTGGGATCCAATCGCCGGGAGGGAACTCGCCGTCCTCAAGGGGCAGTCCGGTTCTGTAAACTCCGCCACCTGGTCTCCCGACGGCTCCCGCATCCTCGCGGTAGGCGAGGACGAGATCGCTCTCATTTGGGATCCCTCCTCGGGGCAGGAGCCCGCCATCCTCAAGGGCCATTTGGATGGGGTCAACTCTGCCGTCTGGTCTCCCGACGGTTCCCGCATCCTCACCGCGAGTTACGACAAAACCGTCCGCGTCTGGGATCCGACCGGCGGCAGCGAACTCGCCGTCCTCAAGGGGCATTCCACTGGGGTCAGGTCCGCCGTCTGGGCTCCGGATGGTTCCCGCATCTTCACCGCGAGTTGGGACAACACCGCCCGCGTCTTGGACCCTGCCTCAGGCAGGGTGATCACGATCCTCAAGGGGCACTCCGAGCCGGTCAGGTCCGCGGTGGGGTCGCCCGACGGTTCCCGCATCCTCACCGCCAGTGGAGACCACACCGCCCGCGTCTGGGATTCGACGGCCGGCAGGCAGATCAGCGTGCTCAGCGGGCATTCCGGTTGGGTCAACTCCGCCGTGTGGTCTCGCGATGGCGCCCGCATCCTGACCGCCGGAGACGATGGCACCGCCCGCATCTGGGATCCCGCGTCGGGCAGGCAGCTGGCCGCCCTCAAGAGTGACCGGTTGGGGTTCAACTCCGCCGTGTGGTCTCCCGAAGGATCCCGCATCCTCACTGCCGGTGGCGACTTTACCGCCTGTGTTTGGGATCCTGCATCGGGCAGGAAGGTCGTCATTCTCCAGGGGCATTCCGAGCTGGTCAACTCCGCCGTCTGGGCTCCCGACGGAACCCGCATCCTCACCGCGAGTGACGACAAAACCGCTCGTGTCTGGGATGCCCTCTCGGGCAGGGAGCTTACCCTCCTCAAAGGGCATGTCGGTCACGTAAACTCCGCCGTGTGGGCTCCCGACGGGTCCCGCATCCTCACGGCGAGTGAGGACGGGACTGCCCGCGTCTGGGATCCGACCACCGGCCGGGAACTCGCCGCCCTCGTCGGACACTCCGATGAGGTCACATCCGCCGCGTGGTCTCCCGACGGCTCCCGCATCCTCACCGCCAGCCGTGACAAGACCGCACGGATCTGGGTTTCGAACCCCCGAGCAGGGATGCCGCCCCTAGTGGTCTGTCAGGCATCTAATGAGGGGTAGAGGCGAGCGAGGCGATTTCGCGCCTTGGCAGTTGTGAAGCGCCATCTCATTGGGCACAGCGCTTGGTTGCGTTCGGCTTTCCAAGCGCTGACCTCTTTGTCCAGT
>SYKE01000064.1 GCA_005798285.1 Actinomycetota bacterium | reverse complement strand
TCCTGCTCGACGTGATGATGCCGGGAATGAATGGTTGGGCTGTCTTTGAGAAACTGCGAGAGGATGAGTTCTGGTCACGGATTCCGGTCATCATGTTAACGGCGCTCGCCCAAAGGTCCGACGTGGAGCGCGCCGTGCAGTTGGGTGTGGACGGCTACGTCACCAAGCCGTTTGAGCCCGCCGATCTGATTCACACGATTGAGGAATCCCTCGCCGAGCGGCGAGGACGGGAGCAGGCCAGTGCCTAAGGTTCTGATCGCGGATGATGACCCCGAAATCCGGATGCTCTGCGAGATGATCCTCTCCGGAGAGGACTATGAGGTTTTCCTGGCGGATGACGCCAGCACCTGTGTGGCCAGCGCCCGCAACAACCATCCCGATCTCATTCTCCTGGACTGGATGATGCCGGATGTCGACGGTCTGGACTGCCTGCGAACGCTGAAGGCCAGCCCTCGAACGGAGTCTATACCGGTGATCATGCTCACCGCGCTGGATGGGATGAGCAATGTGCTGGAAGCCACCACCAGTGGCGCCGATGGTTACGTCACCAAGCCGTTCGAGCCCGACGATTTGCTCTCGCTGGTGCGGCGATTCACCCATGTGGTAAGCTAACGAACCGTGGGGTCCGCCATTCGGCGGGCCCTTTCTTTGTTCGCCCCCCAACGACATCCGGCGGCGCACTCACCTTTGCAGGACGATACGCTCGTGCGACCCCCCGCTGTACCGCAGCACATTCAAAGCCTTCGGCCCTACGTGCCGGGCAAACCGATCGAAGAAGTTCAGCGGGAATTTGGCCTCACCGAGGTCATCAAGCTCGCCAGCAACGAGAATCCCCTGGGCCCCTCGCCCCGGGTGGCGCCTGCCCTGGTGGAAGCGGCCGCGGGCCTGGCGCTCTACCCCGACGGCGCCTGCTTCCATACCGTCAACGCACTGGCCGAGCATTGGAACGTCCCGCACGATCACCTCGTGGTGGGCAACGGTTCCGACGAGATCATCCACTACCTGGGTCTGGTTTACCTCCAGCCGGGGGATGAGTTGCTGACGGGCGACCCGAGCTTCCTTCGCTACGAAGCCGCCGCCGTGCTGAACCGGTCGGCCTTCGTCGCGGTGCCGCTGAAGAACCACACCTTCGATCTGGAGGCCATCGCCGACCGGATCACCCCCCGCACCCGCCTCGTCTTCATCGCCAACCCGAACAACCCCACCGGCACGATCGTCCGCCGGCCGGAGCTGGAGCGGTTCCTGGATCGCTGCCCCGAAGACGCGCTGGTGGTGATGGATGAAGCGTACTTCGAGTACGCCGACGATCCCGAATATCCGGATGGTCTGGACTATGTCCGCGAGGGTCGGAACGTCATTGTTCTCCGCACCTTCTCAAAGATCTACGCGCTGGCCGCGCTTCGGATCGGCTACGGGATCGCTCGCCCCGAGATCGTGAAGGCGATCCATCAGGTCCGAGAGCCGTTCAATGTGAACTCTCTGGCTCAGGCGGCCGCCGTCGCCAGTCTGGCGGATCCCGATCAGGTGATTCGCAGCCGCACTTCCAATTGCGCCGGTCGAGACTACCTGTACGGCGAGTTTGCCCGGATGGGGTTGCCGTACGTCGAGACCCAGGCGAACTTCGTGCTCGTGGATCTGGCAAGGCCGGCCCGGCCGATCTTCGAGGCGCTGCTCCGCCGCGGGATCATCGTCCGCTGCGGCGACGTGCTGGGACTCCCAACGTTCCTTCGCACGTCGATCGGCACGGACTCCGACAACCGTCGCTTCATCGCTGAGCTGGAGGCGGTTCTCTCCGCCGCGCCGGCGGCCTGAGAGGCGGTTTCGGAGGGATGTTTTCCACCGTTGCGATTGTCGGCGTGGGCCTCATCGGCGGCTCCCTGGGAATGGCGCTGCGCGAGCGGGGCCTGGCGCGTCGGGTCATCGGCATCCCCCGACGGATCGAAACCGTTGCGGAAGCGCTTGCCGTGGGAGCGGTGGATGAAGGCGAGATCGAGCTCTCCCGCCTTGCCGAAGCGGATCTCGTGGTGCTCGCTCCGCCGGTTCGCGCTATCCCCGTGCTCGTGGCTCAGATGCGGGAGTGGCTGCAGCCCGGCGCTCTCGTGACCGATGTCGGCAGCACCAAGGCTGAACTGATGCGCTCTCTGCCGCCGCTGCTGCCGCCAGAAGTGAACCTCATCGGCGGCCACCCGATGGCGGGATCGGAGAAGGGCGGGGTTCTGGCCGGAAGGGCCGACCTGTTCGAAGGCGCCATCTGGGTGATCACGCCGCACGAGACCGCCGACCCATCTTCGGTTGAACAACTCACGGCGATGATCGAGGCGCTTGGCGCCCGGCCCGTTCGAATGGACCCGGACGAGCACGACATCGCTGTGGCGCGCATCTCCCACCTGCCGCACGTCGCCGCCGCTGCGCTGGCGGAGGTGGCGCTCGACGGCGGATCCTCTCCCGAACTCTTGCGAATGCTCGTCGCCGGCGGATTTCGCGATACCACCCGCATCGCCAGCAGCCCGCCGGAGATGTGGCGCGATATCTGCCTCACCAATCAGCAGGCGATTCTGTCGGCGTTGGACGATCTGGAAGTGGCGCTTGCCCGGTTCCGCGCGGCGCTCGTCTCAGCCGACCCCGTCGCGCTGCAGGATGCGTTCCAGCGCGGCAAGACCGTGCGCGACACGCTGCTGCCACCGGCCCGGCCCCGCTCATGACCGCACCCCTGCTCGATGTTCGGAATCTGGTGAAACGCTACGCGCCCCAGGGCTTCTCGGGGAGAGGCGGCGACGGTGTGCTGGCCGTGGACGACGTCAGCTTTGCTGTCGCCGAGCAGGAGACGTTCGGTTTGGTCGGAGAGAGCGGCTGCGGGAAGTCAACCGCCGCCCGCTGCATCCTGCGCCTCCACGAACCCACCTCTGGCCAGATCTTCTTTCAGAATGAGAACCTGCTCGGCTTGAAGGGGGCGAATCTCAAGAAGGCCCGCCGCAACCTGCAGATCGTGTTTCAGGATCCTTACTCCTCGCTCGATCCCCGCATGAGCATTCGGGCGACCCTGCTCGAGCCGTACGAGATCCATCGCATCGGCTCGCGAAAGGAGCGGGAAGAGAAGATCGCCGAACTGATCCGGCTGGTGGGGCTGCCCGAGTCCGCACTCGGCCGGTACCCGCATGAATTCAGCGGTGGCCAGCGTCAGAGAATCGGCATCGCCCGCGCGTTGGCGCTCTCACCCCGCCTGGTGGTGGCGGACGAGCCCGTGTCCGCGCTCGATCTCTCCATCCGCGCCCAGGTCATCAACCTGCTCGCCGAATTGCAGGAGCGGCTGGGACTGGCCTACCTGCTCATCGCGCACGACCTCACGCTGGTCCGTCACGTTTGCCATCGGGTGGCGGTCATGCGGCGGGGCCGAATCGTGGAACTCGCGGAGACCGAACAGCTTTTCTCCGCCCCGGCGCATCCCTACACCCGCCGACTTCTGGACGCGATTCCGATTCCGGATCCCGCCCGGGCCCGCGAGCGCCGCGCCGCACCGCGAATCGAAAGCGTGGAGCGTGACGAAGAGCTGTCCGCGCCCCTGCGAGAACTGGCTCCCGGTCACTTCGCCCGCGTGTAGGCGGTCGCACCAGCATCATCCCGTCATCGCGCACGAGGATTCGCCGAGGGCCCTGCGAGAGCGGCGGATTGCCCTTTCACGCTAGGCGCCGGCCCCGGAATCGGACTCACGAAAAAAGCGGAGAGGGGTTCCCTCTCCGCCTTCCCAAAGCCCGCCGTCCGGAGCGTCTACGCCGGCTGCCACTGCTGACGCAGCACCAGGTCGCGGCGGATCCGGCCGCGGATCAGATTCAGCCGGCCGCGCACCCGACCATAAGGAATGTCGAGGAGGCGGCTGATCTCCTCACAGGAGTGGCCATCGAAGTAGTAAAGCTGCAGCAGGTGGCGTTCTCGCTCTGACAGGCGGCTAATCGCCGCCGCCAGAGCCTGACGCTTTCCCAGTTCGTGCTCCTGACTGAGCAGCACGGCTTCGGGGTCCACAATCTGCTCGGGCGAGTAAATCGGCGTCTCACCGATGATTCCGTCCAGAGACGGCTGCTCCGGATGGCGCCGATCCCGGCGGACGCAATCGAGCGCCACACGGGTGGCGATCTGAAAAAGCCATGCCTTGCCGGACGTCTGCCCGCGAAATCCGCCGCAACCGCGCCACGCCTTGAAGAAGGTGACGGCGACCGCGTCCTCGGCTTCCACCGGGTTTCTCAAGCGCCGAAGTAGAAATCCATACAGCCCGGCTCGGTGGCGCTGATAGAGCGTCTCAAACGCCTTCTCATCGCCCCCCGCCGCTCGAAGAATGAGCTCGCTGTCTTCCAACTGCGGCAGCGCAGTGCTGCGAAGGGTCATGTCGAGGGAACTCACGGCCTGCATTCGGGGACCTCCAGAAGATCACATCTGAACGTTAGCGAGCCGAAGTTAAGAAGTCGTTAAGTGCCTCCCACACCCATGCCATGATTCCCACGAGAATCTCTCTCCGCCGTACTTCTACACCGAATGTCGATGGCGGCAAACTCGGGACGAACCCGAAGAAGTGTCATCGATCCGCTAGCACACTTCGAGCCGGTTGGGGACATTCAGCAGGATCTCAGATTGCCGAGTGAGGCAGAGGGCGCGATCCCGCCGGAAGCCATCGGTCGAGCTGCCGCTTCAGGTGGTCTGCGGACTCCAGATCCGAGATGAGTTGGTCCCAGGCGGCCGAAATCTGGGGTTGTTGAGTGCGGTATTCGTGCAGGAGCTTCTTGATCTGCCCATCCTTGCGCCGGACCAGCCGCGGAGTCTTCCCAATCAGGGCACTGGATGGCACGGGAAGGCACTCCACACAAGTCGAACCAGCCGGTAGGTCCCGACACGAAACCGCCAGCGGATGCTCCGGGAAGAGTGCCCTCAGGGCCCAGGACTCAGTGGCCATCGTGGGGATCCAGAGTACAACTCGATCCGGAAGGCACTTCAGCCCCAACCAGCCCAACACCACTTCCTCAACTGCGGCGATCGTGAGCTGTGCAGGTGGACATGGTCGCTCCATCCCGATCTCTCGGTCAAAGCAAACGTCTCCATCGACATGGATCACGAGAAGGTCCGTCGCCGGGGTCACCGCGTGGGCGGCCACCATTCCTCCCGCCGACGCGACGGTGCGACACCAACCTCGGACGCCCTTCCAACCCCCGCCATGCGGTCCAGCGGCGCCGCCATAGAGGGACATGTCCGGCTGGAGGACGGTCATTACATAGTCTGCATCGCCCAGATGCGCTCTTAGAACTCCCTCAAGCAGTTCTCGATCGGTGGGACCCTCACATACGAGACGGATCTCATACATCCGGCACCCCACCCAGATGGCCGGATACCCAGAGCCTGGAGAGCGGCCACCCCTCGTTCGCACGGGCAAGCAGGGGTTCATCCACCTCTACTCGCTTGACCACTGTTCGTCCATGGTTGGAGCGATCGACGGTGAAGAGCCGGATTCGATCGTCCGAGAGCGGAAGACCATCCAACAGCACCGGGTTGTGACAGGTGACGAGGAGTTGACGCTGCCCACCTTCGATCACCCAACGGCAGATCCGGGTCATCAGCTCACGAGCCAGCCGCGGGTTCAGCGCCGAGTCGATGTTGTCCACCGCCAGCACGGACGGCGCCTGAGGATGCGTGGCGATTACCGCGGCAAAGAGTACGTAGAGTGCCCCCTCGCTGGCGTCGTAGGCGCTCAAGACATTCCGCCCATCCGCCATGTATCGATCCACGAACCGCAGCACCCGGCTTGGCCGCGGGACCGAAGCGGCGAGCGGCACATCCTGCGGCCAGCCCACCCCAACTTCCTTGACCCAGCCCGTCAACTCAAGCAAGTCGTCGACAATCTCTTCGAAGCGCTCGTTCTTGTCGGAGAGCTGGCGGAGTTCGTGCACGGCCTCCGCCAAACGACCGCCTGAGAGACCAACCGGTTCTCGGCTCTGCGGATCTGCCACCAACCCTCGCAGAGTCGCGGTATTCGGCGAATAGATCGCGAACTCTCGGAGAGTGCGAAGCAAGCGGGAACCCGGCGACCCGGCGGACAACTCCACGGCCTTGAGCGCCGCGAGCCCGGCATCCTGATCCAGCGTCTGGTAGTCGTGCCCCGCGCGGGAACGCCCAACCACCTTCTCGCCGTGCACCACAAGCCGCTCGGTTTTGAAACCCCAGGCGGGTTTGGGGCTATCGATCGGGTTGTTCAACTCCACTTCGTAGCTGACGCCTTCGCTGAAGGCGCCGAAGCGGATGGCATCCCGAACACGATCCCCTCGAAACGACGCCTTGTAGAGCGCGGGCAAGCCCGGACGTACGCCCCTGCGGAGCAGGCCCTCGTCGTCCACCCGACCCGACGCGGCGGCGCCCAGTACGCCGATGGCTTCGAGAAGATTTGACTTGCCGCTACCGTTCGAGCCGACGAAGACGTTGATCAGCCCCAGATCGATGCCCACATCCTGCAGGGACTTGAAGGCTTTGATCTCCACGCGCTGTAGCACTTTGCGCCACTCTCCTGACCGATGCCAACCGGCTGAAGGGCTCCACTGCACCGCCGACCCATGGGACCGTGCGATAGACGGCAGCGGATGACTTTGCCCAACGGGCGCCCCCGCTCTGAGTGACTTCGATCCGACCTCATCAGATGCCTGCTTTCACCGCGGGCGGAGGCGACCGCCGTCGGCGCGTCCCTCGATAGCGCCATCGAGCGGCTACCGTCACGCGCGGGAGCGAGGATCGAGCCAGTCGCGGAGGCCGTCGCCGAGGAAGTTGAAGGCCATGATGGTGAGCGCGAGCAGAAGCGCGGGGTAGACGGTGAGCATCGGGTCGGAGCGGCGGAGCTTCCAGGCCTGGTTGATCATGGAGCCCCACGACGGCATGGGCTCCTGAATGCCGAGACCCAGGAAGCTGAGGGTGCTTTCGGCCAGCACGATCGCGCCCATGCCCACGGTTGCGGCTACTACAACCGGTCCGAGCAGGTTGGGCAGCAGGTGACGGACCCCGATCCGGAAGTTCGAAGCGCCGAGCGCCCGGGCGGATTCGACGAACTCGCGCTCCCGAAGCGAGAGCACCTGGCCCCGCACCAACCGCACCATGCCCGGCCAGCCGACGAGCGCCAGCGCCATGAAGACGTTGAACAGATTCTTGCCGAGCGTGCCGGTGATGAGGATCGCAAGCAAGATGTCGGGGAAGGCGAACATCAGGTCCGTCACCCGCATCAGCATGTTGTCGAGTCGCCCGCCGCGCAGGCCTGCCGCGATGCCCAGCACCAGCCCGAAGAGCAGTTCGATCGCCTCCACACCGAGCGCCACCGTGAGCGATACCCGGGCGCCGTGGATGAGCCGGCTCGCCACGTCGCGGCCGAAGTCGTCGGTGCCGAGCGGGTGTTTCGCACTGGCGGGCTTCAGTTGATTCAGCAGGTCCTGCTTCGCAAAGTCATGCGGGGCCAGAGCCGGCGCGAAGACCGCGGTCACAATCAGACCCACCAGGAAGAGCGCCGCGAGCACGGTGGTGAACCGCCGCAGCGGAGCCGGGATGCTCCGAAGGCGTCCGACGCCGGTTCGGCCGGGCGCCTTATCCGCGACCGGCTGCGACGCGGAGTCGGGGGTCGATGAGGCCATAGAGCAGATCCACGATCAGGTTGACGGTGATGAACACGACGGCCGCAAGCAGCGTCACGGCCTGGATCATCGGGTAGTCGCGAGCCGGAATGGCGGCCACGGAAAGCTCGCCGACTCCGGGTATGCCGAACAGCGTCTCGACGACGAACGACCCGCCGAGCATATAGCCCACGCTGGTGCCGAAGACGGTGAGAACGGGCGCCAGCGCGTTTCGGCCCGCGTGCTTTAGAAAGGTCTTCCCCCAGCTCAGCCCCTTGGCGCGGGCGGTG
>SYKE01000063.1 GCA_005798285.1 Actinomycetota bacterium | reverse complement strand
TCGATCAACTCTTGTCGCTTCCGCTGTGAAATCACCACGACGCACCCCTCCAAGTCCGGCCGAGGATGGCAGGATGGATTCAGATTCTACATGCGGTGGTGAATCGACCTCCGAACTGCCCAACTCTTGCATCGCACCCTCTGGGGAGAGTGCAGCAGGTATGCCGCAAACGACACCGTCGCGCCTTGCGTGGCGGTGAGAAGCTGGTCCGCCGGATCATAGGCGTATTGGGTGAGGGTCCGCACCCCTACCTGGGTCCGATCCTGGGTGTGCAGAATCCCAACGGAATCGGAGCCACTTTGATCCACAAAGCAGAGCCGGATCCTCGGGTCAAGCCCAAGGATGACGATGACCTGGGGGTGTGGCGGTGAAAACACTCGGTACGTGCGCCACCAGGGCGCCGCACGGTGAACACCACTGACATCGAGATCGCCGTGGGGCCGTTGGCGTTGAAGGGGATTGATGGCTTTGTCTGCGAGGAGGATCGCTTGCCACGAAGCCATGCCAGTGGCGTTGGGTAATCGCGCACGGAGCGGGCAAGATGCCCGCGGTCCCAGGGCGCGCTCCCAGGCGACGCTCCATCCTCTCGCTACTCCCTACTCGCTACTCCCTACTCGCTCCCCAATCACGCAAGGATGCCCTGGATGGGCGCGGCCTTCTCGACGCCGGTGAGCCGCTGATCGAGGCCCTGGTAGGGGTAGGTGAAGCGCTCGTGGTCGATGCCCATCAGGTGCATCACGGTGGCATGCCAGTCGCGGATGTGGACCGGGTCCTTCACGATGTTGTAGGAAAAGTCGTCCGTCTCGCCCCACACCGTGCCGCCCTTGATGCCGCCGCCGGCCATCCAGAGGCTGTAGCAGCGAGGATGGTGGTCGCGGCCGTATTCCTTGCGGGAGAGGGCGCCCTGGCAGTAGACCGTCCGCCCGAACTCGCCGCCCAGGATGATGAGGGTGTCGTCGAGCATGCCGCGGGCTTTCAGGTCCTGCACCAGCGCCCAGCAGGCCTGGTCGATGTCGCGGCATTGGGTGGGGAGCACGTCGACGAGGCCGCCGTGAACGTCCCAGCCGCGCTGGTAGATCTGGACGAAGCGCACGCCGCGCTCCACCAGCCGCCGCGCCAGGAGGCAGGAGTGGGTGAAGGAGCCGCCCTTGCGGGCCTCTTCGCCGTAGAGCTTGTAGGTGCTTTCAGGCTCCTTGCTGAGGTCGGTGAGGTCGGGCACCGACGCCTGCATGCGGAACGCCATCTCGTACTGCGAGATGCGGGTTCGCGTTTCGGGGTCGAGCAGGCGACGGTGGTTCAGTTCGTTGAGCGAGTTGATGCCGTCGAGCATCTGGCGGCGCGTGGAGCGGTCCACTCCGTCGGGATTGTTGATGTAGAGCACCGGGTCGCCGGAGGAGCGGAGCGCGACGCCCGCATACTCCGCGGAGAGGAAGCCGCTCGACCAGAGCCGTGCCGAGATCGCCTGCACGTTGGCGCGAGGGTGGCTGTGCGTGGCGTTCAGCACGACGAAGGTCGGCAGATCCTGGTTCATGCTCCCCAGCCCATACGCCAGCCAGGCGCCGAGGCACGGCTTGCCGGGGATCTGGTTGCCGGATTGGATGAAGGTGATCGCCGGCTCGTGGTTGATCGCCTCGGTGTGCATCGTGCGGATGAGGCAGAGGTCGTCCGCCATCTTGCCGGTGTTGGGCAGCAGCTCGCTGAGCCACATGCCCGACTTTCCGTGCTGGTTGAACTTAAAAGCGGTGGGCGCGATCGGGAAGCGGCTCTGGCCGGAGGTCATGGTCGTGAGGCGCTGCCCGTTCCGGATCGATTCCGGCAGATCCTTATCGAACCAGTCCTGAAGCTGCGGCTTGTAGTCGAACAGGTCGAGCTGGGGCGGCGCTCCCACGAGGTGCATGTAGATGACCCGCTTAGCGCGGGGGCGGTGGTGAGGCATGTCGGACCGGCCGACCCCGGCGCCGCGCGGGCCCGCCGCCTGCGCCGCCGACTCGCCGAGCATGCTCATCAGCGCGAGCGAACCCACGTTTCGGGCGGTGCGGCCGAAGAACTGACGCCGGGTTTCCTGCAGACCTGCTTCTTTGAGGGGGTTCATCGGGATCGCTCGTTCTACTTGCAAAGGGCTTCATCCAGGTTCATCACCTGGGCGCACAGCATCGTCCACGCCGCAAGCTCCGCGGGCGGCAGCGATGCATCGGGCTTCGACTCGCCGGTACGGATCAGCTTTCCGGCGTCCTCGGCGCGGCTGCGATACGCGGTCGAGAACCGCTCCAGCGCCGTGCGGCAGATGGCGCGCTCCTGCGCATCCATCGGGCGGGAGAGCACTCGAGACGTGATGAAGTCGAGGCGAGCGTCGAAGCCGGCGCCGCCCTGCTTCAAGGTCCGCTCGGCGAGGTGGCGGGCCGCCTCGACCCACTGAGGATCGTTCAGCGTCACCAGCGCCTGAAGCGGCGTGTTGGTCCGCTCGCGACGAACGGTGCAGTTCTCGCGACTCGGCGCGTTGAACAGATCCATCGAGGCGGGCGGCGCGCTGCGCTTCCAGAACGTGTACATCGACCGTCGGTAGAGCGCCTCGCCGGTGTCCGGCTTGTAGAAGCGGGTGTTGCTGCCATGCATCGCCACCGCTTCCCACACGCCGCTCGGCTGATACGGCTTCACGCTGGGGCCGCCGATCTTCTTCACGAGAAGTCCGCTGGAAGCCAGGGCAAAGTCGCGCAGCGCCTCGGCATCCATGCGGAAGCGAGGCCCGCGGGAGAGCAGGCGGTTGGAGGGGTCTCGCTCCAGCTTCTCCGGCGTGGCGGCGGCGGACTGCCGGTAGGCGGCCGACGTCACCAGCAGCTTGAAGAACGCCTTCACGTCCCACTGCTTCTCCCGAAACTCCACGGCCAGCCAGTCGAGCAGCTCCGGATGGCTCGGGTTCTCTCCCATAATGCCGAAGTCCTCGGCGGTGCGGACCAGCCCCGTGCCGAAGAGTTCCTGCCAGAAGCGGTTCACCGTCACCCGGGCGGTGAGGGGATTCTTCGGATCCACCAGCCACTGGGCCAGTCCGAGTCGGTTGCGCGGGGCGCCCGCGGGATAGGGGTGCAGCGAGGCGGGTGTACCGGGCTTCACTTCGTCGCCGGGCTTGTCGTACTGACCGCGGAACAGCACCCGCGCCATCGGCTGGCCGTCCGGCTTCTCCTGCATCACCATCGTGGTGGCCGAGCGCCGGCGAATCTCGCTCTGCTCGCCTTCCACCTTCAGGAGGCGAACGGCGGTCTGCCGATACTCGGCATTCTGCGCGAGGAAGAGTTGTCCGAGCAGCTCCTTGCGGCTCTCCGGCATCGGTCCGCCGGCCCTCAGCACGGGCTCGAGTTCGCTCCAGCGGGCGAGCACCGCCGCCTCTTCGGGCAGCAGCACGCGGCGATAGATGCGGATGTCCTTCAGGGCGCCTCCCGCGAACCCGCGGGCTCCGGCCATGCCGGCCAGGAGGCGGGCTGCCGCACGGGGATCTCCCTGAAGTTGAGCCTCGCCCGGAGCGTCGACGGCGGCCGACTTGCCGTTGAGATACACCGTGAAGCCGTCCGCCCGGCGCGATCCGTCGTAGTTCACCGTGAGGTGAGCCCACCCGCCGGCTGCCGGTCGGGCGGTCGCCGCGACGCGCACCTGAATCGCGTCCTGCGCGCCCGCCGCCAGCCGGAGCACCGGAGCGCGGGAAAGCAGCTCCAGGGTCCAGCCCTTCGCGCCGTCCATCCGGGAGAGCAGCGTATGGCCGCCGTCGCCGTCGGGAACCTTCACCCAGAGGGAGAGACTGAACGGCTCCGTCGCCGAGAAGTTGCCGTGGTCGCCGAGATCAATCCGGGTGGTGGCGTCGAAGCGTAGTTCGGGGGCGGGGCCGGGCGCTGTCGGAACCGCCAGCGCCTCGCGAGCCTCCGCAGCCACGGGATCTTCCAGCGAGCGACGAGCCGGGTCGGCGCCCCAGGCCAGCGCCTCGGTGGGAGCTTCGGCGCGCCGCCGATCCCGCTCCTGCCGGAGCGAGCGCGCTTCGTCGACGAGCGTGTTCCACCGGGCCCGGTCTTCCATCCGCGGCACCAAGATGATCGGCGGCGTATCCTGGATATTGCCGTCCATCGGGTTCTGCGTCGTGTTTCGGAAGAAGGCGGCGAGCTGGTAGAACTCCTTCTGCGCGAGCGGGTCGAACTTGTGATCGTGGCACGAGGCGCAGTTGGCGGTGAGACCGAGGAACACCGTCGCCGTGGTCTCCACCCGATCGCGGGCGTAGAGCGCCGCGACTTCGTCGGGGATGGAGCCGCCCTCGCTCGTGGTGATGTTGCAGCGATGGAAACCCGACGCGAGCAGGTCCTCGAAGCCGCTGCCGGGCAGCAGGTCCCCGGCAATCTGCTTGGTGGTGAACTGATCGAACGGCAGGTTGCGATTGAACGCCTGGATCACCCACTCGCGATAGGGCCAGATCTCCCGATAGTTGTCCACGTGGATGCCGTGGGTGTCGCCGTAGCGGGCGGCATCGAGCCAGTATCGACCTCGATGTTCCCCCCATTCCGGCATGGCCATCAGCCGATCCACCAGCTTTTCGTAGGCGTTCGGAGAGCGATCCTTGAGGAAGAACTCCACGTCCGCCGGCTCCGGAGGCAGCCCGGTGAGATCCAGCGAGAGGCGTCGGATGAGCGTGCGGCGGTCCGCCTCGGGGGCGGGTTTCAGGCCCTCCGCCTCCAGACGGGCGAGCACGAAGCGGTCGATCGGGTTCCGCACCCACTTCGAGTCTCGAACCGCCGGCGGCGCGGGCCGCGTCGGCGCGACGAACGACCAGTGCGGCTCCCAGGGCGCGCCCTGCTCGATCCATGTTCGTACGAGCGCCTTCTGCTCGGGGCTCAGCGTCTTGTGGGAGCTGGGCGGAGGCATCACCGCTGCGGGCTGAGCCGCGGTCATCCGGATGAAGAGACGGCTCGCGGCGGGCTTTCCGGGAACCACCGCCGCGCCCGCGGGCAGCTTGCCGAACAAACCCTCGCGCCGGTCCAGCCGCAGCCCGGCCTGCCGGTTCGCGGGGTCGGGACCGTGGCACTTGAAGCAGTTGTCCGAGAGGATGGGCCGAATGTCTCGGTTGAAGCGGATCTTCGCTCCGGGGCTCGCGGTTGGCAGGGAAGACTTCCCACGGGTCGCGTCGGCCGCGAGAGCCAGCGGGGCCGCACACACGGACAGGGCCAGAAGGAAACCGGAAGCAGTGCGCTTGGACATATCTGAGTTCTGAACGGAGAAGGGCGCTCGGGTCGGACGGCTGCGTCCGGGCGCCCGGCACAACAGATTGAGACGACCGGTCCGCCGCGGCGGTGCGCTCAGTCCGAGCTTAGAGTTCCCCGAACCGATGCCCCACAGATCGCGGTTTGACGAAGCGCATGATCGGCCAGCACCAGCGCCACCATGGCCTCCACCGCCGCCACGGCGCGGGGGAGCACGCAGGGATCGTGCCGGCCCTTCGCGGTGAAGGTGGCAGCCTCGCCGTCGGTGGTCACGGTTTGCTGCGGCCGCATCACGGTGGCGGTCGGCTTGAACGCCAGGCGCATCACGATCTCCTCGCCGTTGGAGATGCCGCCCTGGATGCCGCCGGAACGGTTCGTCTCGGTGCGAACCTGTCCCCCGCGCATCACGAACGGATCGTTGTGCTCCGAGCCCCGAAGCATGATGCTGTCGAACCCCGATCCGATCTCAAATCCGCGGGTCGCCGGGATCGACATCAGGGCGCCCGCCAGCTCCGCCGTCAGCTTGTCGAACACAGGCTCGCCCAGGCCAACCGGCACGCCGCGCGCCACCACCTCCACGATCCCGCCCAGCGAGTCGCCGTCGCGACGGGCTCCGTCGATGGCGGCGACCATCTTCTCCGAGGCTTCGGGATCGGGGCAGCGCACCAGACTCTCTTCCACTTCAGCTCGATTCGCGCGATCCGAAGTCACGTCGGCCCGGATGCCCCCCACCTGCAGCACATACCCGACGATCTCGACCCCGTGCCGAAACGCGAGGAACTGCCGGGCCACCCCGCCCGCCGCCACGCGCCCCGCCGTTTCGCGGTAGGAGGCCCGTCCGCCGCCCCGGTAGTCCCGGATGCCGTACTTCGCCGCATAGGTGTAGTCCGCGTGGCTCGGCCGGTAGAGCGACTTCAACTCGTCGTAATCGCGAGAGCGGGCATCGGAATTGCGGACCTGCAGCGCGATCGGGGTTCCGGTGCTCACCCCTTCGAAGAGGCCGGAGAGGATCTCGACCTCGTCGCCCTCCTTGCGCTGGGTGGTGAGCCGGCTCTGGCCCGGCCGCCGGCGATCCATGTCGGCCTGGATGGCCTCCAGCGAGATCGGGATCCCGGGAGGACAGCCATCCACAATGCAGCCCACGGCCGGGCCGTGCGACTCGCCGAAGGTTGTAACTCGAAAAAGGACGCCGGTGGTGCTGCCCGCCATGCTTTCTTACCGTTCGCCCCCACCGCCTCGCCGGAACCCCCCGCCCCGCGGCATGATCGCCTCGAAGATGGCGAAGGCCATCTCATCCGTGGTCTGCTCCCCAAATCGCACCCGTCGGGGCGGAGAGCTGGGATTGAGCGGGTTGGCGGTGGTGTTGTCGAAGTACGCCGTCACCTCCAGCTCGCTGCCGGGCGGCAGCTTGACGGGCGTGCGGTAGCGATACGACTCCTGCCAGCGGTAATCCCAATCCTTGATCCAGACCAGCTCCTCGCGCTTCCCGTCCGGCAGAGTCGCGAAGACCTTCATCTCGCGGCCGAGCAGGTGCATATGCGGCATCACGGTGAGCAACTCGAACTCGAAGGGGAGCTTGAACTTCAGCGTCTGCATATGGCGCGGCGCGTCCGGCGGGATGTCGATATTGAACGGGCCGATGATCATCGTCTGCGCCACGCGCTCGATCGGCTTCTTCGAAAAGTAGAGACCCACGCGGCTGCGGTCCGTCTCCTGCTTGCCGGTGCGATGGTAGTGGACCTGCAGCAGGATGTCGGAACCCTTCGGGAGCGGCCGGCCCACGCCCTCCGGCAGGAAGCGCGGCAGATTCCCCGGCGCCCACACCCCCTGGATCGTCGCCGCCGGCACCTTCACTCCGCCCGGACCGGACTCATAGCCGGGCCCCGGCTGCGCCTCGTCGAGCTGCCGTCCCCGTCCCGACGGATCGACGAAACTCACGAAATGGTGGACCACGCGGTTGTTGCCGGGCCGGAAGTCGATCGCCGTCACGTGCTTGTCTTCGGTGAGTCCTGTTGGGAGCACGAACACCCAGAATTCATCGTCGCCGGCCGCCGCAATGGTGTGCGCCTCCGGCACTTCCAGGATGAGGTCCGGCTTGCCGAGCGCCCATTCATCCGACCAGACCTTCGTCTTCGGCCCATCCTTCGGGTTGCCCGCGGGCGCGCCGGCATCGGCCCATTCCGCCAACCGGGCGATCTGGGTTTCACTCAGGCGGCGCACGCCCTCAAACTCGCCGTGGCCCTGCTCGGGTCGCCAGGGCGGCATCTGCCGGTTGGCCGTGAAGCTCTTGATTTCGGAGGCCCAGGAGCGGGCATCGTCGTACGAGGTAAGAGAGAACGGCGCCACCTGACCGGGACGGTGGCAGCCCTCGCAGTTCTCCTGCAGGATCGGCGCGATGTCGCGGTAGTAGCTGATGCGTGCCGCGCTCTTCGGCGCAGGCGGCAGGTTCAGGCTGCAGCCGAACGCCGGAGTGCGAACCGTCGCGACCGCCTGGCCCTCTTTCAGCGCTCGCAGCGCCTCCGCAAGATCCTGCTTCGTAACGACCGCCCGCCGCCGCAGCCGGCTCACATAGGCATCGTCGATCCGGCCGGAGTAGAGCACCTCTCCACTGCCGGGCTTGAGGACAAAGGCTTCCGGAGTCACCGTCGCGCTCAAGCGGCGAGCCAACGCGTGGGTGCGATCCAGCAGCACCGGAAAGCCCAGCGCATGCTCGCGAGCGTGCTTCTCCATCTCCGCGGGCGGCAGCTTCGCGTCGGAATAGATCCCCACAAATCCGAAGTCCGGCTGCGGAAACCGCTTCGCCAGCGCCGCAAGCGGCTCGGCATAGCTGTTCGACATGGGGCAGGTCGGCGCAAGGAACACCACGACCAGACCCTTTTGCGCCGAAACCGATGCGAGAGTGGTCTTCTTTCCGCGACCGTCGAGCAGGCTCTCCCGAAACAGACCGACGCCGTTCCCACTCGCTATCGGCGCGGCAGACGCCTGCCCGGAGAGAAGCGGGAGCGATAGCGTAACGGCGCTGAGGAGCCCCACGACCACGACAGCCGCGGGCAAAAGCCGGTGAGGAGAGAGTTGCGACATAAGGGACCGACCACCTCGCGTGCGGAACCGACCCGGGAAAGGAACCCGCGTACCCCCATGGTAACGGAAGCCGCCCCCCAAAGGGAACGCCGGAGCCCAATCCAGTCGGTACCGGCTCCAAACCGTGCCGCAGCGCGGAACCGGGTCAGAGACCGGCGGCCAGGACGCGCTGATGCGCTGACTTGATAGCTGCTCCGATGAGACTGCGGGACTTCGAGTTCCCACCGGACCTGGCGGCTGAACCCGGGGGGCCCCGCGCGCGTTGGGCGCCGTCGGTGGGGAGGCCCGCGTCGAAACAGGGTGGGTTGATCGTGCGGAAGAACCTACCCATGTCGGCTCGGCCGGACCGGCGCGCGGCCGGTCGGGCCGGGCTTTGGGAGGATTCAACCCATGCCGGTCAGCACGAGCTATGAGGAAATGCTTGCCGTCGCCCTTGAGGAGGCCCGGCAGGGTCTGGCCGAGGGAGGTATCCCCATCGGGGCGGCGCTGTTTCACAGAGACGGCCGGTGCCTCGGTCGGGGACACAATCGCCGCATCCAGGAAGACGACCCTTCGGTCCACGGGGAGACCGACGCCTTTCGCAAGGCCGGTCGCCAGCGGGATTACAGCGACACCATCATGGTCACGACGCTCGCTCCGTGCTGGTACTGCAGCGGCCTGGTCCGACAGTTCGGCATCGGAACGGTGGTTCAGGGGGAGAGCGTCAATTTCCAGGGAGGCGCCGACTGGCTCCGGGAGTGTGGGGTCACGGTCATTGATCTCAACAACCCGGAGTGCATCCAGCTTCTCGGGGATTTCATCCGAGCAAACCCCAGGGTCTGGAACGAGGACATCGGCGAGCCCGAGAGCGCGTGATGCCGCCGGTGAGGCCGGATCCGAGCGTGTTCAGCGGCACGTCGGCGGTGAGCGATTGAGAGATGTTCCTCCGGTCGGATCGAGCGGCGTGCCGCGGGTCGAAGCGGCAGCCGAGCCACGCGAGACGGATGGCGACAGGGTCAGACTTCCGTCTCGCGTCGCTCGGCCTGCGCTTTTTCCCTCGCCAGTTGCCTTCTGAGCGATTCGAAAAAGCCCGTGCTTTGTTCCAGACAGAGCACGGCGCCATTTGAGGACTCGATGCGGATCTGTCGGAGCCGCAGAGTCGCGCGCCGAACACAGATGCCGGCGGTAACCACGAGCGCCAGCATGGGGAGCGCGATGAGGAGCCCGCCGGGAGCGCCGAGCATCCTGGCCAGCGTCAGGATCACACCGGCTCCGAACAGCCCGATGAGACTCGCAATCACAATGTAGTCCCAGTCGATGTAGGGGTAGCGGTAGATGGCGCGGACCTCGACAAAAGGGACCGTTCGCACCGTGGTCCATCCTCTCGTGCTGCGCCGCTGTACGGAAACAGCGGTCTCTCCCACCAACAGGCGCCGGTCGCCGTCGACATTTTCGAGCTCACCCATCCGAGGTCCTCAGTTCCGCCGTTGCTCCAACGAACTCACAGCTAACGTCCCTGCAGCGCGAACGCCAGCCAGACCGCCCAGAGAATGGCGAACAGGAGCCCGCCGGACGAGAGCCCGATGCCCCAGAGCGCGTTCGCCCGACCGGGGAGATTGGGGCGGGTCTTGAGTTCAGTCAGCGCTCGGCTTCCCTGCACCAGCCCTACCACTCCCAGCGGCAGCGAGAGGATGCCGCAGCAGAAAGGGATGGTCGCCACCACCGACAAAATGCCCATGGTCAGGCTGATCGCGGGAAGCTTGAACGCGGTTTGAGCGTGCTGAAGAGCTCCCCGATGAAAGAGCAGGTCGAAACAGCGGGCGCAGTACAAGCGCCCATCCACCGTGGTGGTGCACAGCCGACAGATGAAGTCGCCGCAGCGTTCGCAGGTGAGAACCGCCCGATTTTCGGGATGATAGGCGCACACCGCCGCCAACTCCAGCGGAACGGCGCCGGGCACCTGCGAGAACGGGGACGGAAGCGCCGGTTTCTCGAAGCCAAGGATCACCTCGAACGAAGAGCCGCAGCGGCCGCACTGATAGGCGCCCGAGGTAGGAAGATCCAGCGACTGCCGGCAGCGCGGGCAAGGGGCTTCCATTCGTCTACCGGATCCCCACCAGCAGCCCGGCCGCTGCGCCCACGATCCACGCCACGAGGCTCGCGCCGGAAACCATCATGCCCACCATCGCCAGAGTTCGACCCGTGTAATTGGGGTCTTCGGAGACCTCCGTGAGCATCTTCCGTCCGAGGTAGAGCCCGATGGGTCCGGTGAACAGAGCCAGATGGGTGATATAGCCCACGATCGGCAACACCATCACCAGGGTCGCGTTCGGGTGCCTTCGGCGCGGCGCGGTGACCCCTTTGACGGCGACAAATTTGCACTCTTCGCAGAGTGTTCGCCCGAGAATGCCCACCAGGCAGCTCTCGCAAAAGGAGCGCCCGCAGCCATCGCAGGCCAACTCGGTCTCACGATCGGGATGCTGATGACAGAGCGCCACGAATACCTCATCTCACCAGGGGGATCTTCTTACCAGGGGGATCTTCTTACCAGGGGGAAGGAACGCCCGCTGCGAACAGCCAGGCGATTCGCCCCAGGCCATACAGCAAAAAGAGGGCTCCCGCAGTCAGGAAGAAGCCGTTCAGCGGGCGGCGGCGACGTCGAAACCAGTTCTCTGCCGCGGGCCGAGAACCCTCCGGCAGCACCGCCGGCGCAAGCCCGAACAGCAGCAGCGCCAGAGCCGGCGGCCCGGCCGGATGCATCCGCACAGCGTCTCCCCATCGTCCGCGCAGGGCGCAGCTCAGGCTTCGCGTGAGACCGCACGAGAAACAGGGATATCCGGTGATCCACTTGAAGCTGCAGGCGTTGATGCCCAGCCCTTCGGCGGGATGGATACAGGCTGCAAGCAGGATCCCGAGGCACAGCAGACCGGTCCAGCGCCGCCGTAAACACCAGATCGCGGCGCCGTCCATCAGCGGCCCTCTCCAGACCACCGCAGCACTCGTGACGCCCGCGGCGAGCGGCGCCTCACCGGATCGGCCCCCGGACGGGAGACGATGTCGCGCCGGTTTCCCGCGGGGAGGTTTCCCCCGTGTCGAGCGCCACCGCGGTGACGTTCTGCACGAACTTCTCTTCGCTCAAGAACTCCTCGCGCTGAATCTGAAGCCGCTCCTCGAGAAAAGCCGCGGCATCGACGAAGAGCCTGCTGCGGGATTCGTACGCCAACTGGTCGCGCCGCAGGCACAATTGGAAGAGCCACTCGCGTTCTTCCAGACCCAACCGAGACCGAATGCGGGTCCGAAGAGCGGGGTCGGCGAGGAGAGAGTTGTACTTCTCATTGGGGGGCAGGATGGCTTCGGGCAGCATGCGCTTGTGGGTGCGCACCACCAGCGTGCCCGCCACCCAGTCTCCGATGCGCTTCTGCCGCGGGTTGAACAGCGCCGTCGCGGCGCCGAGGCCGTAGAAGCCGATCGCGATGAAGTCGAGCGCTGTGAGCGTCGGCATCATGTCGACCACCCGCAGCAGGTTGCGAAGGATCGCCTGGGACAGATCGATGTTCATCCCCCGGTCATCGATCACTCGGAGTTCCATCAGACGCTTCGCGGGCGTCTGCCCCTGCCATTTCCACTCAAAGTAGGCAAAATAGCCGAAGTAGAGAACGAAGCTGGCGACGAGCGCCGCCGCGACGATGGGTCCACCCAGCACCCAGGCGAACAGTCCCGTACCGCAAGCGGTGAGCCACACTACCAGCAGTCCAGCCAGAATGATGAGATGATCCAGCAGGACGGCGACCATTCGGGAGCCGGGGCCGGCGATCTCGTAGACAAATTCGACGCTCTCAGGCGTCAGAACTCGGTGGAAACTCCGCATCCAGGCCCGCCGCGCCGTTCCGGGAGACGCCAGATTGCCCCCAATTCGCCAACGAGATCTTAACCAATTCCTGCAGCGCCGACAGAGTCGGTGGAAGCGTCTGGAACTGCTTCTCACCCGAGTCGAGGAATCTGGGCTCAGCACGCTGGACCCGAGCGAGGTTCGGGAGTTCGGAGCGCTCTACCGGCAGACGTCGTCCGATCTCGTGACGGCGCGCTCGCGGACGGCCAACGCCGAGATTCTCGACTACCTGAACGATCTCGTCGCCCGTACCTACGCACAGGTGTATCGCTCTCGACGGATCGACCCGAACCGGCTGATCGAGTTCATCCTCGCGGACTTTCCCCAATTGGTGCGCCACGCCTGGAAGTATCTCGCGCTCTCGAGCTCGGTCTGTCTGGTTTGCTTCTTCGCCGGCTGGATGATGAGTCGCGCGGACCCGATGGGCGCCTACCACTTCCTTCCGCCGGGAATGGTGCGCTCGATTCCCGCGCTTCGGGAGAAGTGGCGGAACGAGTCGGGACACAACATCGGCATGACCGAAATGAGCGTGATGAGCTCGTTCATCATGACCCACAACATCGGGATCGGGTTGAGCGCCTTTGCGGGCGGCATCTTTCTCGGACTACCGACTCTCTACGTGCTGGTTCAGACGGGCGTGATGGTGGGGGTGTTGGGAGAAGGGATGTCGCGAAATCCCACCACCGCGGTGAATTTCTGGTCCCTCATCCTGCCTCACGGCATCCTCGAGTTGTCCGCGATCTGTGTGATGGGTTCAGCGGGATTCGTGCTCGCCTCCGCCCTGGCGGCGCCGGGACGGCGCACCCTGCGCGATTCACTGATGGAGCGAGGTCGCGTCGCGCTCTTCCTGGCGCTTGGGGGCGGCCTGATGCTGGTGGTGGCCGGGCTGATCGAGGGGTTCATCACGCCGCCCGCCTGGATTCCCCCCTGGGTGAAACTCGCGTTCGCCGCGCTGACGCTGGTGGGCGAGGTGCTCTACTTCGCGCGGGCCGGCCGCTCCGCTCCGTCTGCACGGCTGGCGGCGCTTCTCTCGCACGACCCCCAGCAGACCCAGCTCCCCACGCTGTAACGCCTTCGGGAAACCGTGGGGGATGGCCGCTGCGGCTGATGATCGGAGGGGGCGCCGCCGAGATCGGGGGAAGCCGCCGCGTGTCGACCGCCATCAAGAATGGGCGGTCGACCGACGGATGGTGGAGGCAATCGCGATGGGAGGAGGGTATTCCTCCGATCTGGTTTCCAGAGGCGTCCGCCTGCTGGAATTCAGCGCCGCCTCATGCAATGTAAACGCAGCAGGCCCGCCCATCCTGACACCCGACCCCCGGCGCCGGAAAATTTTTCCGGCGCCGTCAGGCTCCAAACTCGAAGTAGACGTTGCCGTTCTCAGGGGCCTCGCCTCGAACCAGAAATTGGCGTCGGTCCGATGTGTGCGTGATCCGGGTGGAGGGCGGCACATACCGAATGGTGAGGGCAGCGCGCCTGCGGTCCGATCGATTCGGCTCCGAACCGTGCACCAGATAGGAGTCGTGGAACGACACATCGCCGCGCCGCATGGAAAGATCGACCGCCCGAGAGGGATCGAACACTTCCGCCGGGAGCTCGAAGGGCTGGCTCTGGATCAGATCCGGCTCCGCCACGGGACGCTGGCCGAGATCCCGATGCCCGGAGTGGCTTCCCGGAATGACCCGCATACAGCCGTTCTCGGGGGTGGAGTCATCCAGCGCGACCCACGCCGTCACCGCAATCTTCGGCTCCACTCGCCCCCAGTAAGGGCCATCCTGATGCCACGCCACCCGCAGTCCACCGGGACGTTTGTTCAGAATGTGGGCGTACAGGAGCACGAGATTCGGCCCGAGCAGCGCTTCCACGCAGTCGAGCAGCGGAGGAAAGGTGCAGGCGTCCCATACCTCCCGATGGCGATAGTGCGCCTCTCGAAGCGGGTCGTCGTTCTTGTGGCTCCAGGTCACGTCCTGATTGCGGAGCAGGTACGCCTCGACCGGCGCCAGCACGGACTCCGGCATGAGGTTCGGCACGGTGACGAAGCCGTGTTCGACGTAGTCCCTCACCTGATCTTCCGTCAGCATCGGCGGTCCGCTTCTCTTCCCCGGTCCCTGTCGTGCCGGTCTGCTGCCCCGACCGAGCTCAAGCGCTGAGTTCGGCGGCAACCTCTGCGAGGATCTGTCGGGCAAGCTCTCGGAGAGCGGCGGCATCGAGGGACTGAGAGGGCCGCCAATCGACACAGGAGTGCCCGGTTCGGAGTCGTCCGAGGCGCTCGGCATGGCGATCGAGAGCGCCCGGCTGCATCACGTAGAACATCGGTCCCTTCTTGCGGAAGCCGAAGCCCGCAATCCACCGACTCCCGTGAGTGAACACCACCATCCCCGCCCGATCCACATGCTCGCATGCGGAGGGAAGCGTGGAACGAATGAGCGCATGCAACTCACGAAGCAGCGGCTGCTGTTCCGGAGGCGCCTGCGCAATATAGGCGTCTGTTTCCGGGTTCATGGGCCTGACTGGGGGAGAAGGCCCCGCGAACGGGAAAAGGGTAGGTTGCCCGGCGAAAACAGCCTCGCCGAGGGAGATGCGATGAGGAGTGGGGGAAGACGAAGGGCGACCCGGAGGCGCCCTTCGTCCTGCAACCGGGGCTAGGCGGTGACCAGCTCGCGCTCGCCCATGGACGCCAGGGCGGCATCGGCGGCGGCGAGGCAGGCGCTCACAGCGGAGGCCGCTTCGGTCGCGGCGGTGGAGCTATCGCCCAGGGCGGCGGCGCGCGCCAGGCGAATCGTCTCACGCCACGACGTGAAACCGTAGTTGAGCTGAAGGATCAGGAAGGCGAGGCGTTGTCGGCGGGTCATGGGAGTTCCGGGTTCTCTTTCTTGGGTCAAAAAGCCTGAAGAGTGTAGCAGACCCTGCCCGACTCAGTTCTTACAATTTGCCGACATCTTCCCGACAGAAAGAAGTGACGCCACCCCTATCGAGCAAGCGAGCACCCCACTTCCGTCGCACAGGCCACCTCCCGTGGCAGGCACCGTGAGCCGGAACGGACTCACATGGATCACCGTAGACACCGCTCGGGCGTCTATCGCCCGAGGGCGAGAAGGCACATGAGCGCGAAGTGGCAGCCGCTGGCGCCGAGGACGAACACGTGCCAGAGGTCGTGCGCCCCGAACTTTCCGGGCCACACACGGGGCCGATCGGTGACAAACACGACCGAGCCCACCGTGTAGAGCACTCCGCCGAGCACCAGGTAGGCCATCGCGGTCGGGCTGAGGGACTTCACGAGCGCCTGACCACCAATCACACAGAGCCAGCCCATCGCCAGATAGAGCACCAGGCTCAACCATTTCGGAGCCGACTTCCAGGCGAACCGCAGCGCGATGCCCGTGATGGCCAGGCCCCAGATCACGCCGAAGAGGCTCCAACCCCACGGACCCCGCAGCGGCACCAGGCAAATCGGCGTGTAGGTTCCCGCGATCAACAGGTAGATGGCCGCCTGGTCGACCGCCAACCACTGCTCCACCCGCTCCACCGACTGGGGAATGAGGTGGTACACGGCGCTGGCGAGATAGAGCGTGATCATCGTGGCGCCGTAGATGGAGAAGCTGACGATGTGCCACGGCTTGCCGGGCGACATGCAGATAAGCACGACCATCCCGGCGATCGCGAGAATCGCCCCCACCAGGTGGGAAAGTCCGGCAAACGGGTCTCGAAGCCGGAACCTCGGCGAAGCGTCGGCGAACGGATCCCTTGTGGAATTCAAGTGGCTTTACTCCCTCATTCGGCGCCTGGCGTCGGGTTCATTTTACAGAAGTCCCTGCTTTTCGTCCGACGACAACATCCGCCGTTGATCCGCCCTGATGAGTCAGACGGATGGCGCATCGTGGCCCGGCGCATCGCGGCCCGGATCGAGTCTGCGGGGATGCCGGGAGCTCAGCGGGCCGGGGGAAGCACCTGGAGAATGAAACGGGTGTAGCGGGCAAGCGAGGGGGAGCCGCCGTCTCGAACCGTCAGCAGGAGGTGCGCGGTTTCCGGTTTGCTGACGGCCGGCGCGGTGATCGCCACCTTTGCGGAGCGGTGACCGCTGAGGGCCGGCAGCTCCGCCAGCGTGCCGCACTCGGGGAGGAAGCGCCACTCATAGCGCAGGGTGTCGCCGTCGGGATCGGTGCAGCGCGAGGCGTCGAGGTCGATGGTGACGCCGGAGCGGAGGATCCACTCCTGGGGCGCCGTCAGTCGGAGGATGGGGTGGTGGTTGGCGTCGGCCGGGGACTTCACGCACCAGTCGAGCCGGGCCTGGAAGTCGGACTGGAAGTCGGCCCGCCAGCGGTAGCAGCTCTCCATCCGGGGATCCGGGTCGGTGGCCGAGGCGGGATGAGGGTCGACGGCGTCCATACAGTGGCCCGGCTCGCCCGGCTTGGGAATCATGCGGCCGCCCCAGCTCCCCCATTCGGGGTGGTCCGGATCGCCGGGACCGGACGGCAGCAGCGCCAGGAACGAGGGCGTGTCGCCCTCCTTGATCCCGCGCACGGGGCCGAGCCGATTCCCCCAGATATCGCCGCCGCGATAGTTCGGATAGAGCGCGCCGAGGGCGCCGTGGCCCTGCCGGATGTGGGTCTCCACCCACTCGGAGTTGACCAGACGCGTATCCCCTCCCCGATACATGCCACGGTAGCCGAAGGTGCGGTGGATGTAGTAGAGGGTGGGAAACTCCTTTCGGATCCACGGGCCGGTGGTGTCTTGATCCGAGATGGAGTGAACCCGAATGCCGGAGAGAAACGCTCGAAGCCGCTCCGGAGTCCGCTGCTCCCGCACGTCGTGGAGGGCCTGAGCCAGATCCGCGCTTCCACCCCAGATGGTGATCCAGAGGGGTCGGCGATCCGATCGATCCGCGGCACGATCCACCGCCTCGATGATCTTGCGGGAGCCCTTGGTGGATTTCCCGGGACCGACGCTCTGCTCGACCGGCACGTTGCGATCCGCGACCGGGGTGCCGGACGCCACCAGCCGGTGCAGCCGGGCGGCATCCGGATAGCGGTCATCGTGCCGCAAGAGGTTGGGCCGCACCGCCGCGTAGGCGTCGATCACCTCATGGATTAACTCCGGCCGCACCACCCGACCGTGCCCGAGGTTGGCCGTGGCCACCAGCCCCTCGAGCTCCAGCTCATTGGCGTAGAGCAGCAGCCGGATCAGCGACTGACCGTCGTCCGGCTCTCGCACCCCCGCGGTGAGACTGCTGATGTCGGTGAGCACCAGCAGTCGCGGGCGGTTCACCGGTCGGCCGCCATCGCCCGCGCCGCTGCCGGCGAGCAAGACCGTCCCCGCAAGGCCGAACGCCAGGGCGACTCGCCTCATGGACGCTTGCGAAACTCGATGACGTCGACCTTGATCTGTCCCACCACCCGGATGGAGGCGTACATATCGATCGGGTCTCCCTGGGCGAATTTGACGTGCGTCGCGTCGACGAAGTCTTCCTCCAGCGTCGGGTCGAAGGCGTACCAGCCATCCGGCTCATCGGTGAGGCGGCACTCGGCCCAGGCGTGGTAGAAGAAGCCGGTTTGGAAATAGACGAGACCCGCGCACACCCGCGTGGGTATGCCGGCCGCTCGAGCGAGGGACGTGTAGAGCGTGGCGTAGTCGCGGCAGACGCCATCGCGCGACTTCATGATCTCGGAGGCCGCGCGGGGGGTCGCCACGTTGTTCGGCTTCTGCATGTGCGCCTTCACCCAGGAGCGGATGCGCCGCGCCACCACGCCGCGATCGGTCTCGCCGCCCACGATCTCGGCGGCCTGACGAACGATCTCGGCATCGGCGATCCCCAGGAACGGCGCGTCTCCCAATCCGACCCCGGTGTCGGACTTTGAGGCAAGCGGCAGACAACGAGCCGGAAGGTCTCGCGTCTGGATGTCGTAGAGGCCCGAAACCGCCCCGGGCCGATCTCCGCCTGCGGGAATCTGCACTCGCTGCCGGGTATCGGAAAGGATGAGGCTCTTGTCGGGGATCCGATCAATCCGGATCCGCAGCGCCGAGATCCGACGCGGCTCGGGAAGCTTCACGTCGGTCACCACGCTGGTGGCCACCGCGAAGTCCTTCGGCGGCTGGTAGCTAAGCCCGCGGCCGGCAAGCGGCACATCTTCCCGGATCATCTGGATGCCCAGCTTCTCCATGTTCTCGAGAAGCTTGCCGTCCTTATCCACCCAGGACTGTGACTCGCCGAGCAGGGAGCTGCTGGAGACCACGAGGAAGGCTTTCACTTTCTTCCCGGCGACATCCCGCATCTCTTCCTTAGTCACCTCTGATTCCATCTTGATGATGGAGAGCGTGGTGGGCTCGAAAAAGTGGAGCGTGGTCTTCTGGCCCACGGCCAGCTTGTCGCTGGAGAGCCCCGAGGTGCTGGGATCGGACATCAGTTTGATGCCCGTCGGGATGTGGACCACCTTGACGGACCTGCTCCCGCCCGCATCCAGGTTGCAGACCACCTTGTCGGGTTGGTAAACGGCGGTGACGCTCGTCTTGCGCCCCAGAGATTCCGACACCTGCCAGGTCTTGAGGGGGACGCCCTTCGGATCCATGAGGTGGCTCAGCTCGATCTTGACCTCGACCACACTGCCAAGCGCGGTGAGCTTCATCTGGGTGCGGGCTTCCATGCGGACAGCCGGCTTTTTGTTGTCCACCAGCTCCAGCGTACGGGTGTCCATTCCCCCAATTCGGGATCCCTGGTAATACACGCCGTACTTCGCGCTGTCGGTGAGTTTTTCGCCGACGGCGGCGATGGTGGCCGGCGCCGCCTTCGGATGGAGGACCGGTTTCTTTCGGGGCGGCGCAACGGCGGCGGCGGGCAACGCCACTGCGGCGCAGAGGAAGAGAGGGAGAGCGGCGGGACCCAGGCGGCGACTGCGGCGGATCGACAAGAGACTTCTCCGGCGCCGCTGGATCCGGAAGAGAGAACCGTTTCCACCCCGGCGCTGGGCCGAGAGCAAGAAGGGGCTCGTAGCCAGATTCATTATGGGGACGCGGGAAGGCTCAGCGCCAGTCCCGCGTCCCCACAAATCGCCGAACGTCAGGCCGAGGGCGCCGAGGCGGCGGGCTGGACCGCCACGGCGGCCGCCGGCAAACTCAGCGGCACGGGCATGGTGGGCAGACGCCGCCCCGTGACGAGGTGTCGCAGGGAGATGCGCGCGCCCCCGGTCGGGCGGTACTCCACCGCTGCCCGGCAATAGAAGGTGTCGCCGGCGGCGGTCTTCACGCGGGCCACACCCTCGTTCTTCTCGCCGTGGAACACGTCGACCGAGAGCCGGGCGCCGCCGGCCCGGAGCGCCGTGCCGGAAACTTGCTTCGCTGAGTCCCCGAGTTCTTTCTTCATGCTCTCAAAGCGCTTCTCGTAGGCGCCGCGCTCGCGGTCGAACTTCTTCTCCAGCCCCGCGCCGTCGAGCAGCCCCTGCACCTTGCCGACTTCATCGGAGGAGAGACGGGCGAAGTAGCTCTGTTCCACGTCTTCCAGCGTGCGACCCTGCGAGGCCCACACCGCGTATTGCACCGTATTCTTGTAGGTGAGCGCTTTCTTCGAGGCGAGCTCCAGCACCTTGTCGATCTCCGGCGGGACCGACTGGTCCGACTGTCCCTGCGGCGTGAGTTGGGCTCCGCGCCGGAACGAGACCTGGACAGGGGTTTGCGAAAAGTTCCCCAGATGCAGATCCAGCGCCAGGCTCCCCGCGCGACCCACCGGATCGAAGCTGTTGGAGTGGCCGCGCACAGCGAGGACGCCCCGCTGAATCGCCTCGGTGAGCGAGAGCTCGGAGCCGCCCGGCAGCGTCACGAGCGCATCGGCGGCGGCAATACGGAATCGGGCGTCTCCGGTGGGAGGTTCCGCAAAGAGGTCGGTGCAGAACGCGAGAAGAGGCGCGCTCTTGCCCGCCGCCAGCGTGAAGGTGCCGCCGCCCGGCAGGATCCCGCCCTGCGAACCCCCGCGACCACCCTGGTTGAACCCGCCGCCCTGGTTGGACCCACCACCCTGATTGAACCCGCCGCCCGGGCGGCCGAACTGCGCCAGGCGGATCGGCGCGTCGTCGGCCGAGACTCCGCTCACCCCGGCGAGCCCCGCGCTCACCAGACCCACACCCAATACCGTCAGTGCAAACCGTCGCATCCCGGACACCTCCCGTTTCGGTCACCCGAATGGCAATTCCAGCAATAAGACTCTGCGGCCGCACATTTGGTGTACGAATGCATCTCCGGAAAGGAAAAGGGGGCCACTGGAGCGCCGAGATGGGCGCCGCGCTCAGTTTCGGTGAGACGCGGCCACTTCCAGAGGGCCAACGCGTGTGAACCAAACTCCGCGTGACCGGAACTGCGCGCGGTTCCTCCACCCCTGGATTGCCGGGTCGGGGCCCGGCAATGACGATCTCATCCGGTTTGCGTCGCTTCTCCGGATCGGCGTAATGACGCTCTCCAACGGTTTGCGTCGCTTCGCCGGAACTGCGTGCGGTTCTTACACCCCAGGATTGCCGGGTCTGGGCCTGGTAATGACGATCCACTGCGGTTTGCGCCGCGTGACCTCAATCTCCGTGACCACACCTCTGCGTTGGTCGTCCTGGTTTTGCGCATCCGGGTTCCTCATGTGCAGGAGCCCTCAGTGCTTGTCTTCCCCCTCGTTCCGCGGGTTCTTCGCGGGGGGCACGCCATACTGTATTTCGAGTGCTGTCGCTGCAGTCGGATCCATCTCTCGTACCCGAGTGAGAGCCTCGGCGTACCTCAGCTGTTTCTCGTCAAAACGGCTCATTCAATTCGATGATTCCAGGCTGCGCCCCGAACGCTCGAGGGGGATTCGGGATTTGATCGCAGCGCAGCTCACAGCGCTCGCCAGGCTCTAGTCTCTCGGCGGGACCAGCCGCATGAGCGCCATGGTCGACCACGCGGTTCCGAACGAAACAATCGGCTCGGGGTGGGTGAACGGCTTCGCGCCGGGGTGGGAACGTGGAACGACCTTCCACGAGCCGTCTTCCTGCTGTGAACTCACGAGAAACCCGATCCCACGTTGGATCTCGGGGCGGCTTGCTTTGGCCCCCGAGAGCTGCAAGAAGTAGAGCGCCTGACCGGTTGCGTAGCCGTCGCTTGAGCTCTCGCGAGTCTGACTCCAGCCTCCGTCGGGGTTCTGACGGGCCAGCAGGGCCGCAAGGGCGGCTTCCCGTTGTTTCTTCGGCGCGCCGTCACGAACGCTCACATAGAGGCGAAGGGCTGCCACCTGTGTGGTGTCGGACGGCGGGAGGGCCGCAAGCCAGGCCGCGGCCCGCTTTCGGATATCCGAAGCCGGCGAACCCTCCTTACGATCGGACAGCAGCCTCCCATCCAGACAAAGGTAGGCGAGGAGCGTCGCGACCTCGTCCGACTCGAACACGGGAGGCGGACGGTTGCCGGGGGGCACAGCCGACCAGGTCCAGGAACCGTTCTCTTCCTGGGTGTTCACCAGATGCGTACCGAGCCTGGCGAGCTCTTCGGGAGACAGCGACGTCTGGCCCGGGTTGGTCAGCGCCATCAGGCCGAACAGGAGGGCAGGCACACTGACGGTGCGGGAATTGAGATCCGTGCCGCGGGGCTTGTCGATGCCGGCGAACCGTTCCGTACACCATGCAAACGAGTCCGTCAGCGTCTTCGTCTGGACGGGATAGCCGAACTGCTGGGCTTCCGCCAGCGTCCACGCCGTCATGACGCCCTGGTGACATGAGGCGCACTTCTTCGTCGTGCGCCATGTCGCGCCGTCCTTCTCGGTGAAGGCAAGTCCGCGTAAGGCTGCGGAGCGCGCCTGTTCCGCGGCTTTCGCCTTCTGGCCGTCGTCCGCAAGCGAGGGCGCGCCGACAAGCGCCAGTGCGGCGACCGCCAGCAGCGCACAGGCTCCAACCAGAAGAGGTCGCATCGCGAGAACTCCCACAAAACATCCCTGTTTCCACTTCATCGTGACCGGATGTTGCGTTTCCTTGGACACAGGGCGGTCTGCCCGGTTTCGCTTCAGTCTGCGTGGGGATCCCGCTCCGCCCGGTTTACCGCCGGCCGCCGCAGCTTCGACCCCCCTGCGCCATGCATACCGGGCCGCCGGCACGGGGGTGTTCCCTATTCTGCCTGGCTGCTCCCGGAAGCACCCCGAGAGTGCGGCGCAAGTTCCGCACGAGGAGTGAGAAAAGCGGGGGTTTCAGTCCGAGTTTCAAGGTCTCTTCGCCAATGTCTCCACGAAAACCCCGCGCGCCGGGTTCCCGTCGGCGGATGCGGGATCCGCGAAGTTTCAGGGCCCTGCAAGGATCCGCCGGCCGGAAGGCCGCATCGCAGGGCCTCGGAGCCGGTGTGTCGAAACACGAAGCGATGCGCCGTGCGATGGCGGGCCTCGCCGGCCACCCGGAGACGGCACACCCGTTCTACTAGGGTCAGTGCCTCGTCACCGGCGATCCTCGGCCGATGAGGCTCGCCGGCGCCGATGGGAAGGCTGGGAAGGAGAGGAATCGAAAACGATGAGTCGACGGTACCGCTGGATCTATCTCGGGACCGCCGTGTTGGGACTGCAGACGGTCCTGGTGGGCGTGACCGGAGCCGACGCGGTGACATCGACGGGGGCGAACGAGGTCCTGGTTCAGTCCGTCCCGGTGCAGCTCAACCCCGAGATCCGGAAGCTCCTCGACGAAGCCGACCGCCTGCTGAAGGAGCGCAAGTTCGCCGAAGCCGTCCGGACCGCCGAAGCCGCCCTCGCCGCCGCGGGCGACAACCGCGAGCAGGCGCTGCCAGCAGCAGCAAGAGTTCATGATTTGGGCAAGGCGTTTTACGAGGCCGGCCAACCCGGCTTTGCAAAGCTACTCTGGCAAGTCGCGCTAGTCGTCCAGAGCAAGATGAATCCTGAGTCCCTTGAGGTCGCGCTTGGCCTCTATAGACTTGGCGTCGTGACCCTGAATCAACGTGATTTCAATGAATCATGGGACTTTCTCCACCGGGCTCTGAGGATCCGGGAAGAAAAGGATCCAGGTTCCATCGGCGTCGCATCTTGCCTCACGAATCTGGGCTACGTCGCATGCGAGCGGCGCGACTTCGCCGCAGCTCACCACTTCTACCAACGCGCCCTCAAAACTCGCGAAGCTGGGGAGCACGGCCCCGGCGACATCGCCACGAGCCTGGGGAGCCTGGGCATCGTGGCCTGGAGTCTGGGGGACCTCACCGCATCTCGGGACTACTTCCGACGCGCTTACAGTCTCCAAGAGCAAGTGGCTCCCCACTCTCTTGCTACTGCTGCCACGTTAAACAACCTGGGGGTCATCGCTTCGGATGAAGGCGACCTTTCCGCGGCTCGGGACTTCTACCAACGGGCTCTCAAGATCCAGGAAGAAAAGGCCCCCGGCTCCCTCGACGTCGCAAGCAGCCTCAACAACCTGGGCGAGCTGGCTGTAGATCACGGAGAACTCTCCGCTGCCCGTGCCCTCTATCTGCGGGCTCTCAGCATCAGGGAAGAGGTGGCGCCGGGATCGCTCGAAGTTGCCACCAGCCTCTTCAACCTGGGCGGCCTGGCGCACAAGCAAGGCGATCTTACCACCGCACGGGCCTACCTTCAACGGGCCTGGCGGCTGGTGCAGAGTCACTCGCAGCAGATTACGGGCGATGAAGCCCGGCGTGCATTTCAAGGCGCCACAGGCTACTATGCATCCAATTTGGAACGCGTCCTGGTTCAGATGGGCGATGTCGGCGGCGCCCTGCGCACTCTGGAAGAAGGCCGGGCTCAGGCGCTCCAGCAGGCGCTGTCCGAGCGTGCCCTGGAGCGGACCGCCTCCCCAGAGGCGATGAAGCGCTACCAGGAGGCCCTCAACCGCGAGCGGATTGCCCGCGCCGGCCATGCCGGCGCCCTCGCCCGTGTGGAGGCGGCCCGCTCCGCCCCGACGGACGAAGTCGCCAAACACAGGGCCGCCGTGGAGGGCGCGCTCTCCACCCTGACCCAGGCTCGCGTCGCCGCGGAAGCTGCCTGGGCGGAGGTGAAGCGCACGTCTCCCCGCGGCGCCCTGGCGGATCCGATGCCGTTCCACCAGGCCCGGGCTTCCCTCCAGCCCGGAGAGCTCTATCTGGCCTACTCCATTGGCGAGAAAGAGAGCACCCTCTATCTTGCGCCGGCCGGGACTTGGCCGGTGAAGACCTTCACGCTGAAACTGGGAGAGAAAGAGCTCCAGCAGCGGGTGAACGCGTTGACCCGGGAAGTCACCGATCCAGGCGCCGAGATCGCCACCGTGCGGAAGAAGAGCCGGACTCTCGCCGTCACGCTCTTTCCGGCGCCCGCCCTGGCGGCGATCCGGGCCGCACGGCGCGTGATCCTCTCCCCCGACGGACCGCTCTGGGATGTCCCGTGGTCCGCCCTCGTCTTGCCGACCGGAGAGAAGGGGGAGCCGTACCTCGGTCTGGCGAAGCCGCTTCTCTTCGCCCAGTCCCTCTCCCTGCACGCCCGCGCCATGTCCGTCCCTCCGGCGGCGAGCCGAACCGGCGCGGCGCTGGCGCTCGGCGGCTGCCTCTTCGACGCCAACCAGGTCGCGCAGGCCAGGAAGCAGCCGCTGCAGGTCCCGCCGGCAGGCGGACTCCTGCTCGCCTCGCGCGGGCCCCGGGAGATCCTGCGGAACGATCTCGGCGACGGCAACTGGCGTCCGCTCCCCGCAACGGGCCCAGAAGCGCAGTCCGTCGCGGCGTTGTATGGGGGGAAACCGGTCTCCGGGATCGATGCTACCGAGACGGAAGTTCGCAAGCGCCTGGCCGGGGCGAAGGTGGTTCACCTCGCCACTCACGGCCGCTACTTCTCGGGCGATCCGCTCCTCTCGGGGGTCATCCTCACCGCGCCCGCTCCCGGGGATCCGGTCACGCCCGAGACCGACGGCGTGCTCGAAGCCGCGGAGGTCCTGGATCCGGCGCTGAAGATCAACGCTGATGTGGTGGTGCTCTCCGCCTGCGGCACGGGACGCGGGAAGCGAGAGCGGGCCGAGGGACTGGTCGGGTTGGTCCGCTGCTGGCAGATCGCCGGAGCGCGGAGCGTGGTGGCGAGCCAGTGGTCCGTGGCCGACGCCAGCACCGGGCGGTTGATGACGGTGTTCCACCGCGGACTCAAGGCCGGACTGCCGAAGGACGAAGCGATGCGCCGTGCGATGGCGGGCCTCGCCGGCCAGTCGGAGACCGCACATCCGTTCCACTGGGCGCCGTTCGTCGTCACCGGCGATCCGCGACCGATGGGGATCCCTCGCCGCTGAACAGGCCGCTGTAGGCCAACGCCCCAGCCTCATCCGAGCCTGGGGCATCGCTCCAGGCCTCGTGTCGACGAACTCCACCTTGCATTCATCCCAACCAACGCCGCCGCCCCGTCATCCCCGCAGAAAGTCGCACTGGGCGGAGCCTTACTCTACAAAGCCGGGACCCATTCGCTATGACCTGGCGCGTCGCCCTGGCTGATCGGGTCGGGTCCGCTTCACGGGAACTGCTTGCGGCATCTACGTCGCTGGATCCTCGGGTCAAGCCCAAGGATGACGATGTCTTCTGGGGTGGCGGGTGACACGGGGTCCCGCGCTTCGGGCGAATGTCCCCGCGTGCGGCTCCCCACCACCGTCGTCCCCGCTGAAGTCGCGATGGGCGTAATCCCGCTCCTCAAAGCGGGGATCCATTCGCTCCACCGCGACGCGTCACGCCTCCGAGCCCGAACTACACCACCCAAACACGAACCCCACCTTCAGCCACCGCAGCCCACCACCGTCATCCCCGCAGAAGTTGCTATGGGCGGACACTCACTCCACAAAGCGGGGATCCATTCGCCAGGATTCGGCGCGTCGCCCCGGCTGACTCGCTCGGACGCGTTGCACGAGAACTGCTTGCGGCACCTGCACCGCTGGATCCTCGGGTCAAGCCCAAGGATGACGACGTCTCCCGGCCCGACTGGGGGACACGGGGCCCAGCACTTCGGGCAAATGTCCCCCGTGCGCACCTCCCCGAGATCGTCATCCCAACTGAAGTCGCGAAGGGCGGACACTCGCACCCACAAAGATGGGATCCATTCGCCAGGACTCGGCGCGTCGCCCCGGCTGACGGGGTCGGGCGCGCTTAACGGGAACTGCTTGCGGCATCCACGCCGCCGGGATCCTCGGGTCAAGCCGTTGGGCTTAGTGAGAGAAAACTCAGTGGTGAAGGGACCCGAGTCATGGTCCCTTCACCACAGCACGAGAGCGATTCTGAGCGCCGTGGGGCGAGTCGGGACTCCGGCCACGAGGACCCTTCTCCCGCGCGTGTCGAACGACTATGAGGCCCCCATTGTAGATGCGGCCCTTCACGCCCTTCTCCCGCGCGTGTCGAACGACTGCTGAGTCGACGGAACAACCCCTGCGGCCCGCTCCGACGGAAGTCAACCTCAAGGGAAGTCAACGTCGACAGAGACTCATCGGAACATCAGAGCCCGCGATGCGAGAGACCCGGCAGCCCGCCTCCATCTACCAGCTCAAAGTCACTTTGTACGGTTTGCGCCCACACATCTGGCGCCGAATCCTCGTGCCGTCCGACCTGCGGTTGAGTGAGCTCCACCCGATTCTTCAGGTCTGCATGGGGTGGACCGACTGCCATCTGCACTGCTTCAAGTTGGGCCGCATAACCTACCAACCGCGCCTGGAGTTTGGGCCGGATGACCCGTACTCCGAACTGGACCTCGTGGGCGAGTCCCTCGACTCGGCTAGCATTCGCCTCTCCGAGGCGCTTCGGACAACCAGTTCCCGCATGGAATATTTCTACGATTTCGGGGATCGCTGGCAGCACAAAATCCTTCTGGAAAAGATCCTGCCGGTCGATCCCGAAGTGAGCTATCCCATCTGCGTCAAAGGCGTTGGGGCATGTCCACCGGAAGATATCGGCGGTTTGTGGGGCTACACGGAACTGCTGTCCCGGCTGGGCGACGACGACTTTGAGGAAGAGTATGGCGAACTGGTCGGCCCGAACTTCGACCCGGACTTCTTCGACCTCGAGGGTGTGAACAAGCGCCTTTCCGCGTCGCGAGGACGCCGCTGATCGACACGCGGGGCGGACATGGAGCGGCTCCCGCGTTTTGCGGGGCGGCAGCAGGGGTCTGCGCGTCGGTCGGACACTCGAATTCCAGCTCGTTCTCTAGCAAGCGAGCCGCGTCAGCCGACAGAGTTTTCCGGCTATCGCGATCCGTCCTCCCGTCGGCGGCCCTCGGCAGACCAAAGGTTCGCCCGCGCTCAGCGGGAGAGGTCTGCCCGCGAACCGGGGCGGCGGTCGCGTTTCCTCGTGGCTTGACGCTCATCCGGCCGACGGGTAGGGTGGCGCGGCGCTCGTGTCGGCCGGCGCGGAAGGCAAAGGGAGGCGCATTGTGCTTCTATCGATTACCACCACTCATCAACCCGCGTCCGATCTGGGCTACCTGCTGGCCAAGCATCCGGATCGCATCCAGAGTTTTGAGCTGAACTTCGGCCAGGCGCACTTCTTCTATCCGGAGGCGCGGGCCGATCTCTGTCGCGCAAGTCTGCTGGTCGAGGTGGATCCCATCTACCTCACCCGTCGCGGCCAGACGGTCCGGGACGCGGGCGCCCTCTATCCCTATGTGAATGATCGGCCGTACGTGGCGTCGTCGTTCCTCTGTGTGGCGCTGTCACAGGTGCTCCGAAGCGCGATCTCCGGACGGTGCAAGGAGCGGCCGGAGCTTGCCGCGCAGGCGATCCCGCTGCGGGCGGAGCTTTCGGTGGTGCGATGCCGCGGCGGCGAGGAGTTCCTGAGGCGCCTCTTCGAACCGCTGGGCTACGAGGTGGAGGCTGCCCCGCTGCCGTTGGACTCTCACTTCGAGGAGTGGGGTCCCAGCCCGTACTTTCGCGTGAGCGTGGAGGCGGAGACGACTCTGGCCCAACTGCTCACTCATCTTTATGTGCTGCTGCCCGTGCTGGACCACGACAAGCACTACTGGGTGGGCGAGGACGAGGTCGAGAAGCTGCTCCGCCATGGAGAGGGCTGGCTGGAGTCGCATCCCGAGCGCAGCCGGATCACGCGGGGCTATCTCAAGCAGCGGCCTTCTCTCGTTCGCATGGCGCTCGCGCGACTTGTAGAGGACGAAGAAGAGGGCTCCGAAGACGGTTCCCGCTCCAGTCGGACGGACGACCGCGAAGACTTTGTCGAGCGGCCGCTCGGGCTGCACGACACGCGGCTCAAGACCGTCGCCCAATTGCTGAAGGAGGCCGGCTGCCGGCGAATGGTCGACCTCGGCTGCGGGGAAGGGCGGCTCCTGAAGCGCCTGATGGAGGACCGGCACTTCACGGAAATCGTGGGGCTCGACGCGTCCATCCGGGCGCTGGAAATCGCCCACTCGCGCCTCAAGCTGGATGAGCTTCCGGAGGCGCAGCGCCAGCGAATTCGGCTGCTCCACGGCGCACTGACGTACCGGGACGCTCGGATCGAGGGTTTCGACGCGGCCGCGGTCGTGGAGGTGATCGAGCATCTCGACCCGCCCCGGCTCCGAGCGTTGGAGCGGGTGCTGTTCGGCTGTGCGAAGCCGGGGCTGGTGCTCCTCACCACGCCGAACCGGGAATACAACGCGAAGTGGCCCGCGCTGGGGGCCGACTCGTTGAGACATCCGGACCATCGGTTCGAATGGACCCGAGCCGAGTTTGGCGCGTGGGCCGGCGAGGTCGCCGCCCGCTACGCGTATGCGGTGGAGATCCGGCCGCTGGGTCCGTCCGACCCGGATGTGGGCGCCCCCTCACAGCTCGCGCTGTTCCGCAAGACGACCGGGGCCGGAAGCACGGCGATCATGGAGAAGCACCATGAAGATTGAGATCCCCGAACTCTGCCTGGTGGTACTGATCGGCGCGTCGGGATCCGGGAAGTCCACCTTCGCCCGGTCGCAGTTTCTGTCGACTGAGGTGGTCTCGTCGGATTTCTGCCGCAGTCTGGTGTCCGACGACGAGAACGATCAGAGCTGCTCTGAAGACGCATTCTCCGTGCTGCACCACATCGTCGACCGCCGGCTTGCGCGCGGACGGCTGACCGTGGTCGACGCCACGAACGTCCAGCCGGGCGCGCGCGCGCCGCTCGTCGCGCTGGCCCGCCGGCACGACGTGTTGCCGATCGCCATCGTCCTCAACATCCCGGAGTCGGTCTGCCTGGAGCGAAACGCCCTGCGCGCGGATCGACAGTTCGGAGCCCACGTCGTACGCCGGCAGAAGGCGGACCTGCGGCGCTCGCTCTCCCGCTTGAAGGAAGAGGGCTTTCGTCACATGCACGTCCTTCGAGAGCCGGAGGACGTCTCTGCGACGGAGCTCGTTCGGCGCCCCCTGTGGAACAACCTCAAGCATCTGACAGGCCCGTTCGACGTGATCGGAGACGTGCACGGCTGTTTCGACGAGCTCTGTGAGCTGCTGGAGCGCCTCGGGTATGCCATCGACCCGGGAGCGACGCCGGCCTCGCCGCCTGTGGTGACGCCTCCCGCGGGGAGAATGGCGATCTTCCTGGGCGATCTCGTGGATCGAGGGCCCCGTTCACCGGACGTGCTGCGCCTGGCGATGGGCATGGCAGCGGCCGGGACCGCCCTCTGCGTACCGGGGAACCATGACGATCGGCTGCTCCGCAAGCTGGCAGGAAAGAAGGTCAGCGCATCCCATGGGCTCCAGGCCACCCTCGATCAACTGGAAGGGGCTGAAGACTCGTTCTTGCAGGAGATTCGGCGGTTCCTAGACGGTCTGATCAGCCACTACGTGCTCGATGGTGGCCGCCTGGTGGTGGCGCATGCGGGAATGAAGGAGGCCTACCAGGGCCGCACCTCGTCGCGCGTCCGGGCGTTCGCGCTCTACGGCGAAACCACGGGAGAGGTGGACGATCTCGGGCTGCCGGTTCGGCTCGACTGGGCCAACGAGTACCGGGGCTCCGCGATGGTGCTGTACGGTCACACGCCGGTTGCCGATGCCTCGTGGCTGAACCACACCCTGTGTCTGGACACCGGCTGTGTGTTCGGCGGCGCATTGACGGCGCTCCGTTACCCCGAACAGGAACTCGTCTCGGTGCCGGCCCGAGAGGTGTACTACGAACCTGTCCGACCCCTCGGCGGGCGGCCCGAGGACCGCCTGTCGCCGCAGCAAGAGCACGACACGATCCTCGACTATGAGGACGTATCGGGGAAGCGGCGCATCGAGACGCGCATCCACGGACACCTCACCGTGCGCGAGGAAAACGCTACGGCGGCTCTGGAGATCATGAGCCGCTTTGCCGCCGATCCGCGCTGGCTGATCTATCTGCCGCCCACCATGTCGCCGGTCGCGAGTTCCCAGCGCGAGGGCTATCTGGAACATCCGGACGAGGTGTTCCAGCACTACGCTCACGTCGCGCAGACCCGGGTGCTCTGTCAGGAGAAGCACATGGGCTCCCGCGCGGTGGTGGTCGTCTGTCGGGACGAGGGGGCCGCCCGTCGCCGCTTCGGGGTGGAAGACGAACTGGGGATCTGTTACACGCGGACTGGTCGGCGGTTCTTCAACGAAACCGAAATGGAGCTGCAGCTTCTGGGGATCACACGCGATGCCGTCACGCGGGCGGGACTGTGGGAGGCGCTGGAAACCGACTGGCTCTGCCTCGACTGCGAGTTGATGCCATGGTCGGCCAAGGCGCAATCGCTCCTCACGCAGCAGTACGCACCCACGGGCGCAGCGGCCGGGGCAGCGCTTTCAGACGCGGTTCGGGAACTGCGACACGCATCCACGCGAGTGAGCGAGGCCGAAGCGCTGCTCGGTCACTACGAGGCGCGACTCTCGTGCGCCGCGCGGTATGTGCGGGCCTATCGACACTACTGCTGGAAGGTGGATGGAGTTCAGGACCTCCGCCTGGCGCCGTTCCACCTCCTGGCCGCCGAGGGACGGACGTTCTTCGACCGGCCGCATCCGTGGCATCTCGAGATGCTGAAGCCCTTGTGCGACGCGAGGCCGGATCTCCTGCGTGCAACGCCCACGGTGGAGGTGGATCTGACTCTGCCTGCGTCCGTAGCGGCCGCAACGGACTGGTGGCTGACGATCACGGCATCCGGCAGCGAGGGGATGGTTGTGAAGCCGTTTGACTTCATCGCCCGGGGTGAAAAGGGACTGGTGCAGCCGGCGGTGAAGTGCCGCGGAGTTGAGTATCTACGGCTCATCTATGGACCGGAGTATGATCTCCCTTCCAACCTGGAGGCGCTGCGGCATCGCTCGCTCGGGGCCAAGCGGTCACTGGCGCTGCGGGAGTTCGCGCTCGGCGTAGAGGGGTTGGAGCGCTTCGTCGCGGCGGAGCCCCTCCGGCGGGTGCACGAGTGTGTCTTTGCGGTGTTGGCGCTCGAGAGTGAGCCGATCGATCCGCGGCTTTGAGAATGGAACCAACCATGCATGTGAAGTCGTTGCGTGTGAAATTGGACTACGGCCGGACCGGCCTCGAAGTGGAGCTTCCGGATGCACGGGTTCAGGCCGTGCTGGGTCTGCAGCCGGCGCCCGCGCTTGAGAACCCATCGGCTGCGATTGCCGAGGCGCTGGCGCATCCCATCGGCTGCGCGCCCCTCTCGGAACTCGCGGCGGGCAAGCAATCCGCGTGTCTCGTCATCTCAGACATCACGCGCCCCGTGCCGAATCGGATCCTGCTTCCGGAGGTTATTCGGGTTCTGGAAGCCGCGGGCGTGCCCTCCGACGGGATCTTCATTCTGATCGCCACCGGTACCCATCGGCCCAGCACCGAAGCGGAAATTCTCGAGATGGTCGGACCCGAGATCGCCGCGGGCTACCGCGTGCTGAATCACGTCGCCGGCGATCTGGAGACCCACCGCTACCTGGGGGAGACCCCGAACGGCGTGCCCATCTGGGTCGACTCCCGCTATCTCGACGCCGAGGTCAAGGTTTCGCTGGCGCTGATCGAACCCCACTTCATGGCCGGCTTTTCAGGAGGTCGCAAGTCGATCTGTCCGGGGATCTGCGCCATGGAGACGGTGAAGATCTGGCATGGCCCCCGATTCATCGGCCACGAACTCTCCGACAGCGGCTCGGTGCGAGGCAATCCCGTCCACGAGGACAGTCTCTATGTCGCCCGGAAGTCCGGCCTCCAATTCATCTGCGACGTAACGCTCGACGAGCAGCGCCGGCTGACCGGGGTCTTCGCCGGGGAAGTGGAGGCCGCCGGGCTCGCCGGCGTGGAGCGGGCGCGGCGGGTCGCCGTGGCGCCGCTCGACTCCCCGGCCGACGTGGTGGTGACCACGTGCGCCGGCTACCCTCTCGACCTCACGTTCTATCAAGCGGTGAAGGGCATGGTGGGCGCGCTTCCGGCGTTGAAACCGGGTGGCGCCATCGTGATCGCCTCCGAGTGCGCCGAAGGGATCGGCAACGCGCACTTTCGAGACATCCTGCTGGACAGCGACGATCTCGAGGCCTTTGTGAAGCGGACGTACGAGCCCGGCTTTTTCATTCCCGATCAATGGGAGGCGCATGAGCTCTGGAAGGCCGTGAAGTCGGCGGAAGTCTATGTTGTGGCGTCCGGCATCCCCGCCGAGACGCTGTCCCGGTGCTTTGTGAAACCGGTCGCCACCGTGGAGGAAGGGGTGCGTCAGGCTTTGGAAACCCGTGGACCCGATGCAAAGCTCGTGGTAATCCCCAAGGGCCCTTACGTGCTGCCGCAGGTTCAGTAGGACCGGAAGTCCGACGATGCCCGCCAGACGCCGAACCCGGCCGCCCCAGCCCAGCGAAGCCATTCTGCGAGACTTCCAGGATCGCGGATTTCAGTGGCTGCTGGACAGCCCAGCGTGCCTCCCCGCGCTGTTCGGCGTGCTGGAGTCGCTGCATCCGACGCTGATCTCCCTCTTCGATGTGGATCGGGCCGGGCGGGTGCAGCGCACGCTTCTCCCACCGGATCTGCGTCGCCGGGAAAACGACGCACTCTACACCATCTCCTTTCGGTCGGGTGTCGCCGGCACGACGCCCGAGATCCCCGCGCTCGTGGTGGTGGAGCACAAATCCCGTCCCGATCCGATGGTTCCGCTCCAGACCCTTCAGTACCAGGTTGCGTTCTGGGCGAAGCAGGCGCCGCCGTTTCACCCCGGCCGCACGGAGGCGCCGCGGTTGTCTCCGCCGCTTACGGTGCTCGTGTACACCGGAGAGGAGCCGTGGGGTTCAACGTATCACCTGGCCGATGTTTTCGGAGCCCCACCTGAACTCCTGGAGGCAGCTCCTCTCGGAGTCGGTCCGGTCCTGATGCTCGATCTCCCCCGAGTGTCCGAGGAAGCCATCCGCCGGCTTGACTCACCGCTGGCACAGGCGCTGCGATTGATCCAACTCGAGAGGGCGGCCCCGGATGGCTATGCCGCGGGCCTGGCCGAGTGCCTCAACCGCCTCGCCGCAGCGCCCCCCGAGAGCCATCCGGATGTGTGGCGAGTGGTCTGGTTCGCGGTGCTCCAACTATTTCACCGCCGTTCGAGGCTAGAATACACTGAGTTGTTGCCCTACATCCGAGAGTGGGGCCGCGCCTGGGAACCCCGGGACTACCCGGTCGAGGAAATCGCGATGCCACAAACCATGGCAGACTTTGTACGAGAAGAGGGTATCCGGATCGGTGAAGCCAGAGGTGAAGCCAGAGGTGAAGCCAGAGGCCTAGCCTTGGGCGAAGCCAGGGGGCGAATGCTTGAAGGGGATGCAATGGCTCGCAGCTTTCTGATTGATGTTCTCGAAACCATGTTCGGCGGCACTCCTCAAGCCCTCGCCGACGAAGTTCAGACCGCCTCCGCGGAACGTTGCCGCGAACTGACCCGCCGTGCTGTCACCTCTCCCAATCTGGATGAGTTTCTCCGCCGCATCCGTTCGTGAACCGCTGATCGCTGCTTGCGGTATCCCAACTGGGAATCGTAAGGCTTCTGCGGCTCAAACTCTCCCACGGCCTGAGGAAATCGCGATGCCACAAACCATGGCAGACTTGTTCCGAGAAGAGGGCATCCGAATCGGCGAAGCCCAAGCCGAAGCCAGGTGGCGATTGCTTGAAAGGGAGGCAATGGCCCGCAGCTTTCTGGTTGATGTTCTCGAAACCATGTTCGGCGGCACTCCTCCAGCCCTTGCCGGCGACGTTCTGGCCGCCTCCGAGGAACGTTGCCGCGAACTGATCCGCCTTGCGGTTGCCTCTCCCAGTCTGGATGAGTTTCTCCGCTGCATCCGATCCTGAACCGATGATTTCTGTCGCGAGACCCCAACCGAAAACCGTACGGCCTTATTGACCCAAACCCCCCGACGGGAGGATTCTTTGCGGGTAAACCGAATCGGACGCACGGAAGCCGGAGGGGAAGAGGGCCGACAACGATGGGTCGATTGGATGGACGGGTAGCGATCCTCACGGGCGCCGCCCGCGGGATCGGGCAGGCGGCGGCGATCTTGTTCGCCCGGGAAGGCGCCCGGGTGGTCATCGCCGACACGGATCCCGTCGGGATGCACGAAACGGCGGCCACCATCCGAACCCGCAATGGTTGGGTGCGTGAAGTCGTCGCGGATGTCTCCCGGGCGGAAGATTGCCGGGAGGTGGTGGAAGCCGCGATGGAATGGGCGGGGCGACTTCACATCGTGGCGAACATCGCCGGCGTGGGGCAATTCGGGGCCACGGTCGAATCCATCTCCGAGGAAGAGTGGGATCGGGTTCTGGCGATCAATCTGAAGTCGGTGTTTCTGATGAGCAAGTACGCCATTCCTCACATTCGAGCGGTGGGGGGCGGCGCCATCCTCAATGTCGCCTCGCCGCACGCCTTCGCCACGGGCGAGGGTCTCGCTGCGTATGCCGCATCCAAGGGCGGCGTGGTGGCGCTGTCGCGGCAGATGGCTCACGACTTCGCGAAGGACCACATTCGGGTGATGTCCATCATTCCCGGGCCGGTGGACACGCCGATGTTGAGAGCCCACGCCGAGCGAATGAACACCACGCTGGACGACCTCGGCTTCTACGCGGATCCGGGTAAGATGGGACGGATCGCGACCCCGACGGAGCTTGCCCACACGCTGCTCTGGCTGGCTTCCGACGAAGCATCGGTCGTCACCGGTGCTCCGATCTTCGCCGACGCGGGGCTCCTGTCCCGGCTGTAGATCCGCGTGCAGGTATACCCCGGCCGCTCTCGGTCGGGGTATACCTGGCCCGGCGCACGTACGACGGCGTCGAACCGTTTGACCGGGGTTGACTCCACTGTTAGCATTCGAGCAACTTCCGCGACCGGATCCCCGAGTGTCCCACGACGATCAGCCGCTCCGCCGTATCCCCAAAGTCGATCGGCTCCTAACCGAGCCGGCGGTGCTCGCGCTGATCGAGGCGCACGGACGCACCCTCGTGTTGGACGTGGTGCGAGGCGCCCTGGAGGAGCTTCGATCGCGGGCCCGCCTCGGTGCGCTTCCGCTGAACGGAGCTGCCGGCGAAGAGTTCCTCGCCGCGGCGCTCGATGCCGTGACCTCCCGCCTCGCGACCACCACGCGACCCAGCCTCCGAAGACAGATCAATGCCACGGGGGTCGTGCTGCACACGGGCCTCGGTCGCGCCGTTCTTTCCGAAGCGGCCCGCGCGGCGGTCGCGGAGGTCTGCTCCGGCCACTCCTTGTTAGAGTTGGATGCTGAGTCGGGAGAGCGAGGCAGCCGGCACAGCCATATCGCACCCCTGCTGAAGCGACTGACGGGCGCGGAAGACGGGATCGCGGTGAACAATAATGCCGCAGCCGTCTTCCTCGCGGTTTCGGCGCTGGCGATGGGTCGGGACGTGGTGATCTCCCGCGGCCAGCTCGTCGAAATCGGCGGCTCGTTCCGAATTCCGGATGTGATCCGGAGCGCCGGCGCCCGACTGGTAGAAGTGGGCGCCACCAACAAGACCCGCATCTCCGATTACGCCGCCGCGATCACCCCCGAGACCGCGCTCATCCTGCGGGTCCACCCGAGCAACTTCAAGATCGTCGGCTTCACCGAGGAGCCGGCGCTCGCAGAATTAGTAAGCCTCTGCGCCTCGCGGGGGATTCCCGTGCTGGATGATCTCGGAAGCGGAGCTCTCGTTCCCCTGGGAGATGCCGGGTTGTCCGATGAACCCACCGTTCAGGACAGCGTGTGCGCGGGCGCAGATGTCATTACGTTCAGCGGCGACAAGCTGTTGGGAGGACCGCAGGCCGGGTTGGTGATCGGGAAGTCCGCGTTGATCGCCCGACTGAAGTCGCACCCCCTCATGCGCGTGGTGCGGCTGGATAAGATGACGTTGGCGGCCTTGGAGGCGACGCTGCGCGAGTACCTGGCTCCGGACCGAGCGCTGGAGCACATCCCTACCCTGCGGGCGCTCACCGAACCCCTGGCGACGATCCGGCTAAGAGCCGACAGACTTGCCGGTCTCCTGAGTTCGATGCCGCTTCAGGTCTCGCTGGTTGAGGGAGAATCCCAGGTCGGAGGGGGTTCTCTCCCCGGAGAAGAGCTGCCGACCTGGATTGTGCAGGTGGAGTCGGACCGGGCTTCGGCGAGCGAACTTGCCCGGACCCTGCGGGTCGGCGATCCGGGGGTTTGGGTCCGCGTCCACCGCGAGCGGCTCTGCCTGGACGTGCGGACCGTTACCGATGCTGAACTGACCGAGTTGGCTGAAGCGATGCGCCGGGCACTCGCCCGGATCGCATCCGAAAGTGGGAAGTCCACGTGATCCGTCTAACTGAAACCGTCAAGTGCGGCGGTTGAGCCTCTAAAGCGTCCTCCGCGGACCTGGCGCAGGTGCTGTGCCATCTTCCTAAACAGGTGAGCGATCGGGTGCTGGTCGGCCTTGAGACTCCGGATGACGCCGGGGTCTATCTGATCGACGACGAGCGCGCGATGATCCAGACGCTCGACTTCTTCACGCCGATCGTGGACGATCCCTACGATTACGGCCAGATCGCCGCCGCCAATTCCCTCTCCGACGTCTACGCCATGGGTGGGGTCCCGCTCACCGCGATGAACATCGTCTGCTTCCCCATGGACGACCTGGATCAGCAGATCCTCGTCGACATCCTCCGGGGCGGCGCCGACAAGGTGATGGAAAGTGGAGCCATCCTGTTGGGCGGCCACACCGTGAAGGACGAGATCCCCAAATTCGGCCTTAGTGTCACGGGGATGGCGCACCCGTCGCAAATCACTGCGGTGAAAGGCGCGCTGCCCGGGGATGTGCTGGTGCTCACCAAGGCGCTGGGAACCGGCATCGTCACGACTGCTCTCAAGCGCGGCCTGGCGGACGAAGTCGAGGTGGCTGCCGCCGTGGAGTCGATGAAGACGCTGAATGCAGCCGCATCGCGGGCGATGGTGCGGGTGGGCGTCAACGCTGCCACAGACGTCACCGGGTTTGGCCTGATGGGACACCTCTTCGAGATGATGGACTTCTCCGGGGTACGCGCCGAATTGGACGCATCCGCGCTCCCGCTGCTGCCCGGCGCCCTGCGGCACGCAGCAGCGGGGGTGAACACCGGCGGCGGTAAGGACAATGCTCGCTACCTCGGCGAGCGAGCGGAGATCGATCCCGGAGTGGATCCGGCCTTGCTCGTGAACGCGTTTGACCCCCAGACCTCCGGCGGGTTGCTCATGTCCGTTCCAGAGGCTCGTCTCCAGATGCTGCTCGATGCGTTATCGGATGAAGCGGTGCCGGTGCGAGCCGTCATCGGCAAGATTGTTGCGGGAACAGCCGGGACTATTCGGGTTCGGGCAGGATAGACTTTTGAGGTTGTTTCGCCGATGGGGGCGGCTCGGGTCTGGTGGCTCGCCAGGGCTTCAAACCCTCGTGGGAGGCAGTTGATCCTGTCTTCGGTGGGTTCGATTCCTACACGCTCCCGCCATCTTGAAACAACCGGTCGGAAGCCCCGGGAGCCCCGGGGACCGGCTTGACAGTCCATTGGGTCGCTGGTATGATCCGGGCGTTCGACACGGGGCAGTAGCTCAGCTGGGAGAGCATCACGCTGGCAGCGTGAGGGTCAGGGGTTCGAGTCCCCTCTGCTCCATCCCCCGGCTCAGAACATTCACGGAGGCAAGTCCCGCGTGGAGTGGATCTGGGCTGTTTTTTTGTCTCCTGGAGCCGGGTTCGGCCTGGCGCAGGATTTCAACGCGGGACGTTTCTAGTGAGACCTGAACGACGGTTTCTCACCCTTGCCGCGCTCCTTCTGGGAGGAGCATGCATCGTCTCGACGCCGCGAGTCGGTCGGGCGCAGCAATCTTCTCCGTCCACGACGCCCGCGCGCGCGCCACAGCCGGCGCAGCCGCCCACGGCCGCCCGCGCGCAGACACCGCAAGAGCCTCAAACGCCTGCCATCCAGGTGACCATCGTCTCAAACGGCTCCGGCCGAGACGGGGTGGCAATCGGCTACGACTCCAAGGTGGCGGAACCGGAAGCCCGGAAGGATCTGGAAACCCTTGCTCGGGAGTGCGGAAGCGACCTCAAGGGCTTCAAGTATTCCAACAAGGCAGGAATCCCCGTTGTCGAGGCAAAACTTGCCGGACTGACGAACTGGAAGACAGGTCAGGTCAATCTCGACGCGATCAACCAAACCTTTCGCCGGGCGCCGTTCTTCCGCGTGATGGGAGTTTTTGAGGGCCCCTTCCCGTTGAGGGCCGCCGCCGAGTGGACACGTGGTCCGCTTCGAATTCAGACTCAAGCAAGCGACATTCCAGGCCAGGAAAAGGGAAGTGTCGCCGGGCGGATTGTGGACTATCGTGTTTGGGTGGACCAGCGTCAGGGCGTTCCCGCCGAGATCCCGTCCGTGTTCAACCCACCCCCGAGACAAACTTCCTGGCTGCCGGTCCTGTTTGTCGTGGCAACTGCCGCGGGCGTGGCGCTCCTGGCGTTTCTCGCTGTGTACAAAGGGCGCTTGATGCGCCGCAAGGAGAATGCATAGATGGCCAGCGTCGACCTGGATCAGGTCCTCCTGCATGCTCACAACCTTAGAGCTTCGGATGTCTTCTTCAAGGATGGTTCTCCGCCGATCATTCGTTTGCACGGCAAGATCACTCGCACGGATTATCCCGTTCTCCACGGAGAAGAGATCCGTCAGCTTGCCTACACGCTTCTGACGCCGGGACAGATTCAACGGTTCGAACAGCGGCGTGAAATGGACCTCGGCTTCAGCCGGTCGTTCGCGCGCTTCCGCGGCAACATCTACATGCAGAAGGGCACCGTTGGGATGGTCATCCGACTCATTCCCACCAAGATGCCCGGGCTCGAGGAACTCGGTATGCCGCCGGTCCTCAAGCAACTGCCCTGCCAGAAGCAAGGGTTGGTTCTGGTGACGGGGCCTACCGGATCCGGCAAGACCACCACCCTTGCGGCGATGCTGAACCTCATCAATGAAACGATGGCTAAGAATGTCGTTACCATTGAGGATCCGATCGAGTTTGTCCACCAGGACAAAATGGGAATCGTCAATCAGCGGGAAGTCGGTCTCGATACGGAAAGCTTCCAGGCCGGGTTGAAGTACGTGCTCCGCCAGGCGCCCGACGTCATTCTCATCGGCGAACTCCGAGACGTGGAAACATTCAGCATCTGTCTGCAGGCGGCGGAAACCGGCCACCTCGTTTTCTCCACCGTTCACACGGCCAGCGCCTATGAGACGATGGACCGTATCATCAACATGTTCCCGCCGCATGACAAGGCGCAGATCTGCATGCGTCTGTCGACCTCGCTCCGCGGGATTGTGTCCCAGAAGCTGGTTCCTCGCTCCGACGGCAAGGGGCGCGTGGCCGGCGTCGAGGTGCTCATCAACACGCCGACCATCGCCAAGTTGATCGAGGAAGGGCGCTTTGGAGGCATCTATCAGCTTCTGACCGAGGGCGAATACTGGGGCATGCAAACCATGAACCAGTGCCTTCTGCGCTACTACCGCGCCAACCTCATCAGCGAGGAAGATGCCCTGACCTTCGCAGGCAACTCCACGGAGCTGCGGCAGATGATGCGCCGACCGTCCTGACGGCTGCGAGCTCCGATCGGTTCAGTCATGAGGGGATGCTTCCAGCTCTGGAGCATCCCCGTTTTTTCAGGGCTCGCACCCTCCTCTCAACCGGTGGCGCCGGTGCGACAGCCCGAGTTTGGCCAACATGGCGACCTACTACGACGAGATCGAACAACTGGTTATCGGTACCTTCAGCCTCTGGGAGGTCACCCGAGTTGGGTTCTCCTGGCGAAAGTACTACCTGAACCACACCTACCGGGTGCAGCGCCTTGCCCTGACCATGGGCCAGGAACTGGATGGCGATGCGGACGTCTTGCGCCACTCCGCGATCCTCCACGACATCACGAAGCGCTACGACGGCGCCATCCTGAAGTCGCCCGAAGGCAAGAACGTGGTGGACGAGGAGGGCTTCTGGCTGAATGAGACCATGCTCCCCGCCCGTCACAACTGGGTGACCGAACTGTACGATCGGTTGGAACTGGGAGGGCAGGTACACCACCTCTCCGGCGCCTCCCTCACCCAGCACATTCTGGACGAGTACGGTTATCCGCAAAACTTCAACAAGCCCTCGGCCAAGGTCGTTCGCGGCCACCTCAAGGGAAAGGTTCCACCCGAGGTGCACGATGAGCGCTATAAGGAGGTGGAGGTCCGAATCCTCTACGATTCCGACACCATCGATCCGAACGTGGGTCTCACCGCCTTTTACCGGAACATCCAGATCAATGCCGGAAGTGCGTTGAAGAAGGGCGCCCCCATCGATCTGGCCGAGTACGTGAGAAGTCTGCCCCGTTGGATCTCAGCGAAGGACAGTTTCCGGGAGCAAATGCTGACGGAGTTGGGCAAGCAGATCTGCGACCTTCGACAACAGCGAATGAGGTCGGTGGTGGACCAGCTTCATGGTGAACTGGAGCGGCCCGAGATCAATCGCCAGTACGGGCTGCTGGGGGCTGTGGAGCACCTCTTCACGAACCCGGAAGACCCGAGCCTGCACGAGCATGCCGACGAACTCCGCGATGTGTGGCTGCCCGAGCGCGAGCAGGCGTTTTCGGCCGAGGATGGCGAGACGCGCGAGCATGCTGAGGCGGCGCTGCAGCGCACCCGCGAGTTCATCCGGATGCTTCACGGCGAGATCAACGGTCAGCCGTAAGACGCCCCCGCCGGGATCCCTGCGAGGGCCGGGGCGCGTAACCGCATGCTCCGGCCCTCGCGGGCGCCTCAGCCGCCGGACTTCTGTCGAGCGAGCTCCGTGAGATACGCCTTCTCTCGGTCGTCGACGTAGGCCCGGTAGCCGGCCGGATCGATGAACGGATTGGCGCCGCCCGTTCCGAGCCGGTCGTACTTGGCGGGCAGACCGTAGTAATCGCCGTGAGCACCGAGGAACAGGTCGCATTTCTGCGCCTTCAGCACCCGAAATGTTCGTGCGTAGTCTTCGGCGATTGTCGGGTACTTCGTGTTGCCGACCAGTTTGTAGCCGGGATTCACATTCGGGCTTCCGATGATGACGGCGCGCAGTTCTCGGCCGCCGTCCTTCACGGTGAGCACCCACGTGGTGCATCCGCGCGTGTGCCCGGATGTCTTGAGCGCCGTCAGGCTCATCCCCCCCAGGGTGACCTTCTGGCCGTCCTTGAGGACTTCGTCAACGGGACATGGCTCCCAGGCGGAATCGTACTGAAAGTCCCCACTTCCGCCGGTTCGAACGATCCCGTCGTCCCCTTCCATCACCAGCACGCGGGCTCCCGTGATTCGACGGACGAGCGCGTTGCCGGCCATGTGATCGTTGTGGGCGTGGCTCCCCAGGAGGATCTTGACATCGCGAAACTTGAATCCCAGCTTCTCGACCGACGCCTGAATGAGCGGCACCGTCTCCGGGAAACAACTATTGATGAGGATGTGCCCCTGATCGGTGGTGATGAGGTAGGCAGCGAGGGCCTTCGAGCCCACGTAGTAGAGATGATCCGCGATCCGGTGTGGCGGAAACGCCCGGTCGCCGTTCTGCGCAACGGCCCAGCGCGCGGCGGGAAGTGCCAGTGCCGCTGCCAGGCCGGCGGTGTGCCGAACCACGGAGCGACGAGTCCAGGTCGTCATCTGCGAGTCCCTCCCCGGGAAACGGGCGCCGGCTGCGATGCAACTGCGGAGATCGGAACCGGGATCCGTGGGAATGAGTTCGAGTTCGTCGAGACGAGAACCTGTCTCGCAAGGTCTACGGGCATCCAGAAACGGCACAATCCGAGACGACGCAAGAAAAATGCGGATGGGGAGCGCTTTGCAGCGCCCCCCATCCGCTCAGGATCGTCCCGAGATATCCGGGTGGCCACTTCGATCCCGGGGGCACTTGCCCACAATAGGACAACGAATCAGATGCTCCCGTTCTGACGCTCGGATCCAACTCTGTAATATCGCCCCAACGTATGATCTCTTGCATTCCATCGGATGACTTGACATTCAGGAAGTGGGAATGCTTTCGGCTCTCAGCCGTCACATGTCGGAACCACCAGTTCTCGGATCTTTCGAATGAGATCTCCATCGAAGGTCAGTTCGTAGCAGAACTGGGTGTCGTACGGGGTGAGGCCCTGCTTTAATACGCCACGTGCCCGCCCCAACACCACTACCAGGTCTCCCTGCGCCACCACGCTCACAACCGTCGGGTTCTCCTCGGCCAGGGAACCGAAGTTGGTGAGCAGCATGTCGCGAAACGAGTCGAGTCCCCGAGCCTGGAGCTGCCAGGGGAACATCCCCGGTGCATGGATCTCCATCTCAATCTCCGGATGAATCAGGGCGAAGAACGCCGCCAGGTCGCCGGCGCCCAGCGCCTCGAACATCCGGCGCACCTGCTCCGTCCGCCGGGCCTCCCACTCCTTCGCATCGACATTCGGATCCTTCTCTCGAAACGCCGTCTCAAAGCCCTGCAGAAACAGCTTGATGCTCTCTGAACCCATGCGATGCCCCCCGGTGGCCGGCGCACTCGTCCCACCGCCCACTCGGGTCAGATTGGTTTGCCCGGCTCCAGGAACCTGCAATCGCATCGTGCCGCGCAGTGACACGCTCACGTGCTTTGTGGGGAACCGATCCTGGTAACATGGCCGCAGAACACGTTTCGACTGGAATCCCGATCATGACTGCCGCCCCTCGACGTCGACCTCTCTTGCTCCCCTGTTTGTGGACCGCCTTCGCCATGATCTCGGCGACGATCCTGCCCGTCATGGCCGCCGACTCCAACTGGAGCCAGTTTCGGGGTCCGGGCGCCCGCGGCATCGCCTCAGGCCGTATCCCGGAACGCTGGTCGGCCACGGAGAACGTGGAGTGGAAAGCGGAACTGCCCGGGATGGGATGGTCGTCTCCCGTGGTGTGGGGGAATCGGGTGTTTCTCACGACGGTGGTGAGCGAACGACAGCCGGAGCCTCCGAAGAAGGGACTCTACTTCGGGGGAGATCGTCCGACGCCGCCCGGGGATACCCATCAGTGGAAAGCGCTCTGTCTCGATCTCCGCTCAGGACGAAAGCTCTGGGAAACCTCGCTGCACTCCGGCGCGCCAGCTTCATCGCGTCACCTGAAGAACAGCTTCGCCTCCGAGACGCCCGTAACGGATGGGGAGCGGGTCTACGTGCTGTTCGGAAACCTCGGCCTCTACGCGCTCGACCTGAACGGCAAGCTCCTCTGGAAACGGCCGATCGCGCCGCGGAAGACCCGGCTCGGTTGGGGAACCGCCGCCTCCCCGACCCTTCACGAGGGTCGGCTCTATGTCGTCAACGACAATGAGGAAGAGTCGTATCTTGAAGCACTGGAGGCCCGAAGCGGCCGCCAGATCTGGCGCGTAGCTCGGGACGAGAAAAGCAACTGGGCCACTCCATATATCTGGCGCAATTCCCGGCGCACCGAGATCATCACGCCCGGCAGTGGTCTGGTCCGCTCGTACGACCTGAACGGCAAGCTCCTCTGGTTCCTCGAAGGCATGTCGTCCATCACCATTGGGACGCCTTATGCCGAGGGAGACACGCTCTTCGTCTCCTCCGGCTACGTGGGAAGCCCCCTCCGGCCACTGTATGCCATCAAGGCGGGCGGCGAGGGCAACATCTCGATCGGCCGCGATCAGACCTCTGGACCCTTCGTCACCTGGTGCGACTGGCGCGGCGCCCCCTACAACCCCACCACGCTCCTCGCGAATGGTCGGCTCTTCGTGCTCTTCGATTTCGGCTTTCTGGCGGCGTACCACGCCGGAAGCGGGCGCATGCTCTTCGACAAGGTCCGCATTCCGGATGGCCTCCGCTTCACGGCTTCCCCCTGGGCCGCCGGAGACAAGATCTACTGTCTGAACGAGGACGGCAAGACCTTCGTCTTCAAGAACTCCGACCGCTACGACCTGACCCACACGAACAGCCTGGCGGAAGACGACATGTGCATGGCCACGCCCGCACTCGCCGGAGATCGTCTCCTGATCCGCACCGCCGCTCGCCTCTACTCCATCCGGGAACGCCGCCCGTAGTGACGCATGTCGCCGCGCTGCCTGGACGAAGAAGGGGGGAGCGCCGACTCCGGCACGCTGTCCCCTCTCTCTCACGACTCTGCGACTCTGGAACCTCGCGGCCTCCCTGCGGGCCGAGCGGACCTTTCCGGACTTCGGTCGCGGCGTGGAGCACTTTCGGAGCCGGCTGGCATCCCAGAACCAGTCATCGAGCAGCCCGACCTCAGCAGCGTGGTCGAGAACGATGAGAGAACTCACGTCCCGGGCGGGCGGGGATTTGGGGTGATGCCCGGAGAGTAAGGCCGGTTGTGGCGGCAGTTGGGCCGAAGAAGCCTGCCAGGTTGGAGCTGCCCATGCCAACGCCGCACCAGCGCACTCTGAGCGAATCCGGCCCGAGGGTAGCCCGCACATGGCGGATCTCGGAGGCATACCCCGAGAATCAGAAGTCTGAAATCTCTGTTGCCGCGTGGATACGCAGCGCGAGCATCAGTCCCACACAGACTCCACCACCGCCGCCTCCGGGATCTCCGATACTGGGCCGGAGCTGTTCCGATAGATCGCGTTCGGGTTGACCGGCTGGACCGCTTCCGGTTTCGGCAGGTATTCCGTGCCGTAGAGTCCCACCGCTCTCGCCTGCAGCGCGACCCCGATCCACATCAGCCCGGAGTCGATGGGCGCCGCAGACCCGGCGACACCCGGTCTTTGCACCAACGGGCCACCGGTCGAGAAGGACAACGCTATCCCCAGCAGACCTGGAGACGAAAGACCTCGGGCCTGATCGGACTTCTCGATTGGATCCTGCAATAATGGACACAGGAGTTGAGGGATAGCGACGATAGCCATCCTTCTTCGGGCGGAGATCCCTGGGAGCGAAACGAGTGATCCTAGCCGGTAGGGGCAATCGCAGAGGGGCGAAGTATTCGGTCGGACTCGGAAATGCGCTCGAGACTGTCGGAGAGTTCACGCCAACAACGCCCGTCGCCGGAACCACTCTGAGCCTGCTTCCCTCCAGGACGGGTCATCAACCCGCCCGTCTCGACGGACCGAACCGCACCACCTCCACCTGGGATGCTGCCGGCAACCTTCAGGCCAACTTAAACCGGCACGCGGAGGGCACCACCCGCACCGATGATCCTGGAACCCCCGAGCACCGGATCGGAGCGCCCGGCGACCATGTCACCTACGCCTACGTCCCGGTAGGAAACCGGCTGTGGTTGACCGAAGGCGCCGAGCGCACGACATCCACCCGCAACGTCGCTCATCAGTTGACGCACGTGCAACACCACGGCGGAGACCGCACGACCCTGGAGTGGGATCGAAGCGGCAACCTCCTCCGAGAACAGGGCCCGGCCGGGATCACCACCTGCGCCTGGGACAGCGAGAACGGGCTCCCTCAGGCGGCGCGCCCCACCCAAACCTGGGACCACACCCAGAAATGAACGGCGTTGCTTGTGCTTCGATCAGGATATCGCTCCGGAGAACACTGCGACAATGGCTCAATTCGCTGATTTGCGTATCCATACTCCTGTACGTATTCACTTCCTATTTGTCATTGAGCGGTGATCCGCCCGCTGGGCGGGCGATTCTCGCGAGGTTCCTCTTACCTGGATCGCACTTGACGGTTACTGGGGAAGCGGATACTTCAGCTACTCCACCGAGTGGCTGGGATGACATCCAGCTGATCTGGTCGGATAGGAACGGTTCGACGCACATTGAGACCGTCGAGGCTCTCGAAGGGAAAGTGGCCGTTCTAACTCCGGATTCTGCTCTTCAATTCTGCAGAATCTGGACACAGTCTTACCTATCCGAATTCGTTCGGTCGGAGTACAACAGTCCGGGAGTACGCACTCCTACCGAGATACTTCCCTTCTCCTATTGTTCTGACTCCAAGTTCGCTAGCAACTACCGCTACAAACCCGTCAAATCAATGGTTGTGTCTCCTGGTACAAGCGGGTTCATCTCAGATATCTATCTCAAGGAGATTGAGTGGAAACCGCCGTCTGTTACACCGGAGCTTGGTGGGTTTACTGTCAGGAGAATGCTTTGGTTTGCTGAAGATGACATTCTGGCTTCGAAAGTTGCACTGTATGGCTCTCTGATGGAGACCAAGGAATTCGTTGGGTGGAACGGAGCCTATCGGTTCTCAGTGGAGAGGGAGCGCGCGATGCCGGCCAACAAGGAGTTGAGGCGCAGGAGTCCTTACCGTTGCTTCAGCGGTGATTGAGCTCACTGAACGCGTTCGTAGTTTTTGTGGAGGAGACGTCTGAATGCGATCGTGGCCATGCGCCCAGAGTGCTTGATGGAGTACCGACTGCGCGAGGCGGGAGAGCCGCTGTCGTGGGCGCTGTGATGTCCGGAAACTAAGGCCAGGGGGAGTCCGGAAACTCTGGCCGGGCAAGAGGCGGCGCAAGGGGACGGGGGCTTCCGAAAATAGGGGAGTCAAAGGGCCGTGACGTGGCGAATCTCGTAGCAGGGAGGACAAGTCCATGCTTTCCGTCACGGCCCGGTATCAAGTTCAGCTCGCGCATCAGTTTGGCCTTTCGCGTTCGGAAATCCAGGAGCGGCTCAGGGTTTCAGCTCGCAGCCAGCAGCGCATCTTGCAAGAGACCATCGACGTTCAGATGACGAACACACAGCTTCGAACACAACGAGGGGTCGGCCGTCCGTCGGCGCTCTCGGAAGAACATCGCCAACTCGTGGCGAGTTGGGTGGCGGACAGGCCCAACATCCCCGGTTCCGAGGTGCTCC
>SYKE01000062.1 GCA_005798285.1 Actinomycetota bacterium | reverse complement strand
TCCGGGCGCCCACTCGATGGCGTCCAGCTCCTCGCCGGCAACTTCAAGGATGGATGAGCTGAAGTACCCGGCAATGCGGTCGTAGCTGCGGGCGCCCCGAAGGAGGTCCCGGACTACATTGGCGAGGGGCGCGCGGCGGCTTGAGTGGCGTTTCAGCATGCGTTCACAAGTGCGAACCGGTCAATCAAGGTTAAGCTTGAACGCCAATTCCGGGCGAAGGTCGTCACGGTTCAGACGACCTTGCTGAATTCCGGCGATCAGCAGTTTCCGCACCTGTGCCGGGCTAAAGCGCCGCGATTCGCCGCGACGCCACAGGCAGCGGCTGAGTGATGTGAGGCGCCCGGCGCTCAGGAACTGCAGGTCGCGATGCCAGAGTTGGTTGGCCTCGTGGTCGTGACTATCTCCGGGCGTCTGGCTTAGCTGAAGGCGAAGCTGTCGCACTCGCCCAATCGGGACCAGGCGGCAGTCAAAGGGTACCAGTGATTGCCTCTTGCTCGCCAGAGCGGCAACGACGCGCTCCAGGTTGGCCCGGTCGTCGTCAATCAACCACACCGAGAGTTCGTTATGCTCGGTCTCAAGGTCCGACAGGCAGTCGGCGGGCGGCTCGTTCGGCGGCAGCCAGGGTTGGACGGCTTCCGGGTACCAGCGGCTCCGGCGACTGCTTCGCATCAAGTAGGGCACGAATCGAGCCCTTCTATCTCGCTAAGCACCTGTTTCAGATCGTCTCGCAGCTCGGCCACGGTTTCACGCGCTATTGCAGCCTTGAGTGGCGGGATGGCGTGAGGATCTGCCATAGCGGAAATCCCAATCCCTGCGGCGTCGCGCACCCGAGGTGAGGGATGCTGCAGCGATTTCTCGATCAGCCACAGCCGCGCAGCGTAGGTGGGGCGGTCTTCCACCCACCCAAGCCACCGCAGTGCCTCCGACGCAGCCTCCGAGTGTCGCGGGCTCTCCGTCATCAGTTCCCCGATGACCTCCACAGCGGCGGTCCCTTCGGTCTCGACCAGGAGGCAAACGCCGCGCGAAAAGGCGCTCTCCATGCCGTCGTGGAACGTTTCGTCGTGGGCGGCCCGGAAAAGGGCGCGGACGATAGCTCGCAGACGGATTGGCCCGTCGAGGTTCGGCGGCGGCTTTTCCGTGGAACCACCCATCCCCCTGGCGCCCGCGAACGGTTCCTCGTCACGGGCGGAGGAGCCGGTGGATTCGAAGACCCACTCGCGCCGGGGCGTTGGCTGGACGGTGGTGGCGGAGCCCTCGAACGTCGGCTCTGCCACCGGGCGAACCGTGTCGACACTGCTCACGGCTGGTCCCCCTTCATGGCGATCTCATCGGCGAGTTGGACAAACTCTTCGAACAGAGGTGGGAGTTTGTCGCGATCCAACTCCTTCTGAAAGTTGCCGTCAGTGTTGATGTCCAATTCCAATCGAACGGCCAGTTCGCCGGGGAGCAGCTGTCTGACCGAGGGGCCACCTGCGACAATTGAGACGAGGTGGATTTGCGCCACTCCCCACTTTGTCAGCCGGTTAATCCGAAGGCCGTCACCAGGATACGATGTGGAGATGCGAGAGCGGTTGATCTGAAAGAAGACATCGGACACGTTCTCCCCGTCCAGCCTCAACCCCGGCGCCATCTGCATGATCACCTGATAGCCCTCCTGAAGAGTGGCAACCGGATAATGCAGCACGCAGCCGAGTGCAATCCGATGCAAAGGCGGCGTGTCGGGCCGGCGCAAGAACGCTTGCACCGTGGAGACGAACGGTACACAGGCCCTCGGGTACGGACCGAGCACTTCGAGCCTGGCTGTGGGCTCCAACACGGGGCAGAGCTTGAGGTCGATGCGGCTGGGTTCCAACGCGAGGACGAGTTCGCCGTTCTCAAACGGTCCTTCGTCCTGCTGCCGCCCGGCCTCCGGTTCGCTCGTGCGCTTGCGCGGGGGCCGTCCCGTCAATTCCCGCCACCAGGTCTGGTCTGCGATGGCCGGCGGCTTCAGCGCAAACCCGGTGAACCGCAGAGATTGCGCCTGCCAGGTCGGCTGGGTTCCGAGATCTTTGGGTTTCTCCATGATTTCAGCCCTGACTCTTACTCTGGTGCTCCAGGGAAGCGTGACACTCCTGCTGCCGGCAGGTCGCCGACCCGTAGTTCCGGACCATCGGCTATCGAAGGGGCGAGGGCTGCGCCTCGTCGATGAGATCGAAGCCGCTCACCTTCTCGATCCGGCCCATTCGCGGCCCGAGGCGCAGGATGCCGCGGAGAGACATAGCCCAGACCCTGCATGTGGGCATGGTCCGCAATGGCGTACTGGTCCGGGTTGAGGGTGGCGCGTGCCTTTACAGCCTCCCCTTCCTCGTTCAGTATCGACAACACCACGTCTCCGGCTCGTCGGCCATCATCTCCAACCGTTCCCTTGAGGCTCTCCTCAGCTTTCATCATTCAATCTAGCGGCCAGGATGTGGGCGGCTTCTGCGTCTCGTTTCCAGTGGGGTATCCGCTCGCCGTTGGGCTTGTCGGCGAGGTAGCGGAGGAGGCGGACCAGGCGCTGGCGCTGATCGAAGAACTCCATGCCGGGATACCGACCGCGCAGCCAGCCGACGGCGGGGATGGGATCCATGCCTTCCGCGGCGGTCTGGCAGACGGCGTAGAGGGCGTGGCGGAACGTCGTGGCGCCTATCGGGCCCAGCGCGTAGGTACCGCAAACAACTCTAGTGTACCATGCCCGACCGAATCCGTTGAGGCGACGCCCCGAG
>SYKE01000061.1 GCA_005798285.1 Actinomycetota bacterium | reverse complement strand
CGACCTCCGAACTGCCCAACTCTTGCATCGCACCCCACCGGATGTATCTCCAACAGATTCTGGAAGCCTGCGCCGACGGCGCCGTGCGTTTGGCGCGGTTTCTCTACTGCGACTCATCCGGCCTCATTCGGGGCAAAGCCACCGCGATGCCGGGCCTCGAGGCTCGCCTCACCGACGGCATCGGGCTGACCCGAGCCATGATGGCAATGAACCAGTTGGATCATCTCCAGCCGGTGGTCGGAGCGGGACCGGTGGGTGAGGTGCGGCTCGTGCCTGACCTGTCCACCTTCTCAGTCCTCCCGTACGTCCCGGGAACCGCCTCGTTCCTCTGCGACCTGTTGACGCCCGACCGTGAGCCTTGGGCAGCGTGTCCCCGGGGCTTCCTCAAGCGGATGCGCGCGCGAGTTGCGGATGCGGGCTTCCATCTCCAGGCGGCCTTCGAGGCGGAGTTCATCCTCGCCCGGAAGGTGTCGGACGGCAGTTATGAGCCGTTTGACTCCACGTGCTGCTTCTCGACCATCGCCATGGATCAGGCGGCGCCGTTCGTGGACGACCTCGTCCGATCGCTGGAGTTGCAATTCCTTCAGGTGGAACAGTACTACCCGGAAGCCGCTCACGGTCAACACGAGATCTCGATCCACCACGCCGAAGCGCTGCGAGCCGCCGACAACCACCTCAAACTTCGTGACACCATCCGAGGGGTCGCCTGGAAGCACGGGCTCTACGCCACGCTCGCGCCGAAGCCCTTCCCCGATGACGTGGGGAACGGAGCCCACCTCCACTTCAGCCTGTGGGACGCCGCCGGCAAGAACGTCTTCAGCGATCCCGATAAGACATATTGCCTCTCCGATGCAGGTCGTCACTTCCTGGCGGGGGTGCTGGCCCACTTGCCCGGGCTCCTCGCTCTGACCTGCCCGAGTGTGAACTCGTACCGCCGGCTGTTGCCCGGCTGGTGGAGCAGCGCGTACGCGGCATACGGCCCCGACAACCGAGAGGCGGCCCTCCGTATCGCCTCTCCGTTCTGGAGCGACCCCGCCGGGAGCGTGAATCTAGAACTCAAACCATGTGACTCCAGCTGCAACCCTTATCTGGCGCTCGGAGGATTGATGGCGGCCGGACTGGACGGCCTCGAGCGAAAGCTCGAGCCGGGGGAAGCGGTGGAAGTCGACCCGAATTTGCTCTCCTCGAGCGAGCGTTCGGCTCACGGCATCCGCCGGCTGCCCCAGAACCTGGATGAGTCGTTGAATGCCCTGGAGCGGGATGAGTTGCTCACCGATGCCATGGGGCCGCTGCTCACAGAGGCGTATCTCGCGGTGCGCAGAAGCGAAGCGACATTGTTTCGGAACCGGGAGACGCGGTTCGAACTGGATAGTCACTTCTACCGGTACTGACCACGACGGCCATCGCGGGCGGTCTACCCGCACCGCCGGCTCCAGGAGAAGCCCAGCGTGGACCTGCGTGCGCTCACTCTCTACGACCACCACTGCCATTCCCTGCTTCGCCCGACCTCCCCAAGAGGCGACTCCGACCCGACCTGCGCGGCTGCAGTGAGCCGGTTTCGGGACTGCTTCACTGAAAGCAGCTATCCCGGCATCATCCCGCATGTACCGAGTACGCTCTTTTATTCCAGGGGTTTGCGGGAGTTGGCTGCGGTCCTGGAGTGTGATCCCGACGAGCGCTCGCTCCTCACAGCAAGACATTTGCTGGGCCCCGAAGCCCTGGCTCAAAAGCTGATCGGCGCCGCGGGGATCGAAATGCTCCTGGTAGACACGGGGCTGCGCGCGGATCAAAACCTTTCGGTTGAGGAACTGCGATTGCTCCTGCCGTGTTCAGTTGGGCCGATTCTAAGGATCGAGACCCTCGCGGAAACTCTGCTCCGAGAGACGCACAGTCGCGCCGAATTGGAGGATGCCCTCCGTGACCGCGTCTCGAGAGCGCGGTCCGACGGCTATCGCTCCTTGAAGAGCATCGCGGCCTACCGAGGTGGCCTGGACATCGACATGGATCCCGACCCCGGGGATGTGGCGGCAGCATGGGTTCGAGCCCGCGCCGCGGCCACGGATCAGGGCTGGCGGCTCACGGAGCGCCCACTGCTGGACCACCTCCTGATCAGCGCACTCGAGATTGCGGCTCGGGAGGAACTCCCGCTCCAGGTCCACGTGGGGTTCGGGGATGACGATGCCGACCTTCGGACGGCTAATCTGCTCCATCTGCGGCGCTTGCTACGCGAAGATCGGTTTCGGCCAGTGCCGGTGGTGCTGCTTCACTGCTGGCCGTTTGTCCGAGAGGCGGGCTACCTCGCCGGCATTTATCCCAACGTCCACGTCGATCTCTCGCTCACCTTCCCGTTCTGCGCGCATGGGGGTGAAGCCGCGGTTCTCGAAATGATGGAGCAGGCGCCGGGCAGCAAGCTGATGATGGCCACAGACGCCAGCAACATTCCGGACCTCTATTACCTCGGCGCGCTGTTCCTGCGGGAAGGCGTCGGAAACGCGCTCGACTCCCTCGTGCGCCGCAGATGGTTGACGGCCAGCGGAGCCGAGGCGCAGGCGAGCGCACTGTTCCGCGAGAACGCCGTTAAGCTCTACGGGGCCAGCTGAAGTCGCGATCTGCGGAACCTGAAGTCGCACCCGGGGGGAAATGCTCCGCTTCCTCAGATCGACGGAGCGAGCCTGCCGTCCTCGAGCACGAGTCGTCGTGCCGCCGACTCGGCCAGACGATCATTGTGAGTCACGACAACCACCGTCAGCCCCTGTGCGGTCAACTCTTGAAGCAAAGAGATGATTGAACCGCCCGTCACGCTGTCGAGGTTCCCGGTCGGCTCATCGGCGAGGAGCAGGTGGGGCTCGTTGAGCAGGGCGCGGGCAATGGCCACCCGCTGCATCTCGCCTCCGGAGAGCTCATGGGGTCGATGGCGGCGGCGATGATCCAGACCCACTCGGGTGCACAGTTCCGCAGCGCGGTGCTTGACTTGCTTCCCTGAGAACAATCCGGGCAGACGGATGTTCTCTTCCACGGTGAGGGTTGGTATCAAGCCAAAGTGCTGGAACACGAAGCCGACTTGATCTCGGCGAAGCCGTGTGAGCGCGCGTTCGGAGAGCCCGCGAGTCGGGTGACCCATGATCGACAGATCGCCGGAGGTCGGCACATCCATACACCCGAGCAGGTTGAGGAGCGTGGTCTTACCTGAGCCCGAGGGCCCGACCACTGCCACGAGTTCGCCGGCGCCGATCTCGAAGGAGACGGACGCGAGTGCGTGCACCTGTTCCGTACCTCTCCGGTACGTCTTCGAGAGGTTGAGAGCTGAGATGACCGGTTGCATCCGGCTACCCCTGTGTTCGCATCGCATCGATGGGAGTCAGGCAGGAGGCTCGCCATGCAGGCAGCAGCCCCGCGATGCTTCCCACCAGGATGGCGCCCACCAGGCATCCACCAGCGACCCCCCACTCCCACCCGAGGAGCACGTCCGTGGGTGCAAAGGGGAGCCGGGCGCGCAGCCACAGTTCCACAGCTCGGGATGAGGCATACGCCAGGGCGCTGCCGATCACCCCACCCACGGCGCTGACCTGAATCGCCTCCATCCAGAACAGACGAAAGATGTCGGGTCGCGACGCTCCGATGGCTCGCATGGTCCCGATCTCCCGAGTGCGTTCCACCACCGACATCAAGAGAGCATTGCTGACGCCGGCTCCACCCAGCAACAGAGCGATCGCAACGATCGCGCCCATCAGGAGTCGCGTGCTGCTCACCAGGTTGCTGATGGTTTTGAACAGATGAGTCAAGGGCACCACATTCATCTCGAGCCCTGCCGAACAGCCACGCAGGTTCATCACCGCCTGATCAAGCCGGTCGGAGTCCGAGAGCCGAACGAGAATGTGGGTCAGTTCGCCCGGGTGCTCAAAGACCCGCTGCGCGTCCGCCAGGCGCATGTAAATGAAACCGTCGTCGGCGCCGCCCGTGGTCTCTAGCAAGCCGCGCACCGTACCGCGGTGGCCAGGGACTCCTGGTAGGTCGATCGACTCGCCCAGCGCCCACCCCCGGCGACTCGCAATGTCCGAGCCTACCAGCAAGTCGCCTTCCTGCTGCGGCAGTGTTCCCGACCAGCGCCAGCTTCGCTTCAAACCTGCGATGTCGCGATCCACACCGACATACACGGTCTGCTCGCCGGCCGTATCGTAGAGGGCATTCATGAACACGGGTGCGGCGGTCCCGACGCCGGGGGCCGTACGCACCTGCTCCAGATACTCCGCCTTCAGATAGCAAGGCCAGCGAGCGCCGTGAAGGGCAATGGAGGCGGCATCGTACGGGCAGCCCTTCGGAACCACAAGGATGTGCGCTCCCAGACGGGAGAGCTCGCCCTGGACTCCGGATTGATAACCCCGCTGAAAACTCAGCAGCGTGAAGAGCGCCGCAATCGCGATGGCCACTCCACTCACCGTCACGGCCGTACGGAGTGGACGACGGGCAGCGTTCTTGATCGCAAGTTCTGACCTGGTCATTCCAGCCTCATCGCCAGAGCCGGCTGGACTCGGCTCGCCTGCCACGCCGGGTAGACTCCCGCGGCCAGCCCCACGGCCAATCCCAACCCTAGACCCCGGGCCAGCACGGGTGCCGTCAGCGAAAGAAGCGTTCCGGAAGGCGCCAGCGGGACCATCCCTCGCACGATTTGCTCGATGAGCGGACCCAGCAGCGCAGCCAGCAGGAGTCCGCCGCAACCGCCAATTCCGGTGAGGATGCCGGCCTGGACCCCAATCAGCACGAAGACCTGGACTCGGGAAGCGCCAACGGCCCGCATCACCGCCAGGTCGCGCGTTTGTTCCAGCACCGAGCCCAGGAGCGTATTGAACACGATCAATCCACTGGCAGTCACCGCCACCAGCGCGACGGACACCAGCAGCGAACGCACCGACCCCACCAGATTGAGGAAGGCGCCCATCATCTCGGTCATGGTAACCACCTGGGCCCCTCGTGCTTCCTGTAGGCGCCCACTCGCCTCCCGAAGCATTTCGGGATCGTGCAAGCGAATCGCCACGGCAGTGATGCGGCCGGGTGAGTCGAACATTTGCTGTGCGGTTCTCAGTGATACGAAGAACAAACTGTCGTCACTGGTGCCGCTGCGGGCGAGCACACCGACGACCCGCAGGGACCGGCCGGCTTCAGGGCTATAAAGCAAGTCGCCGGGTGATCGCATCTCAACCTCGGCTGCCTCAGCCCCGAGGATGACGCTGTCGTCATCGGTGAACCAGCGTTCACCCGCCTTTGCATCCCACCACGGCTTCAACTGAAGCGCCGCTTCATCGATGCCGGCCCACAGATCCGTTCTACCTTGGGCGGGTCGAGGGACACTCGCGAGCAGCATCGGGGCCGCCACCGCAACCGCCGGGTCGCTTCTAGCCTCTAGAACAGCAGCTTCGGGGAGCGAGTGCTCCAGCGACCGACCCTTCAAGACACGAGCGGCAGCATCGTACGGGCAACCCAGGGGAACCAGCATCATCTGCATCCCCATGCGACTCAACTCTGAGTCCAGCGACCGCCGGTAGCCCTCGCCAAACGCGGAGAGGCCGGCCATTACGGCCACGGCCAGCGCCAGCCCAGCCGCGGTGAGCGTGCTTCGCAGTGGGCGACAAATGAGGTTCCGCATCGCCACGAGCAGCATCAGTGGTGGTCCTTCCGCAACCCGCTTCGCTCCGCGAGCTCGAGGGATAGCACCAGACTTCGAACTCCATCAACGATGGCGGCGGCGCTTTGCCGTGCGGGTTCAGCCGTCGCGCCCCGCGCGCGCCAGTCGCTTGCGGGACCCATGGCGCGAAACGCAGCCAGCCACGCCGGGTCGGTGATCCGCGCCGCCACGTCGGAAGGCTCGCGGTGCCTCTGTACCCGCACGCCGCGCACGAGCCCCGCGGAGTCCACCGCCACCACGATCTCAATGGCGCCGCAGGTCCCCTTGACCCGGCGCACCATCACGGTTCCCCTCGCGCCGTCTGCCGCCTCCACCCGATAGAGGTGAAGTGCGTTCTCCTCCGGCAGCAAGGGGCGGCCCAAAAGGCGCGCTAGTTCCAGCCTCTGGCCGCTGAGGATTCGGGTCTCCGTACGGTAGTCGGTGGCTTTTGGAAAAAAGGAACGGAGATCCTCACGCGGGTTTCGCCAGGGGCACATCGGAGCCGCCTCGATGCGGTTGGTTGCTTCTACAAACGGCAGCACTTCCTGGGGCCGAGCAGCGAGGCGGGCTGCCCAGAGTCCCGCGCCGATGACGATGCCGGCGACCAGCACCAGCGACAATCCCGGCCTAATAGCGAATACCACTCGCGTTGACCACCCGCACATCGCCACTGCCGCCTGTGTGTCCCCCGACGGACACTGTCGTACCCAGGGGGACCTCCAGAACGACAAACCCGGCGGACTTCGTGTCGACCTTCATCACCCCGGATGTGTCTCGTAGGAAGAACCAGCAGCCCGCGACCGGACACTTCTCGACAATCGTTCCACGCACGACCACGGGAGTTTGCTCCGGCAGGCCGCGCACCGCAGCCACGCTAACGGCCGAGCCCCCGGGCTCCTTGCCGAGCACCGTGCTGCCCCTCCACGCACAGCCGGCGAGCAGCAATGCCGATCCCACCAGACACAGGCTGCGCTTCAGCACGAAGATACAACTGCTCTTCAGGGGACCGGACCGATGCCCGGAGCGGAGGGTGGCACGCACTGCTGCTGGATGGCCTGCTCAGTCGTTACCTTCGCATGGCCATCGCAGTAGTACCCGATGCGGGACGGGTGACCCGTACCGGTCTGGAAGTACTGGAGTGCATCGGAAGAGTGCCAAGACCAGATTTCGGCGCCCATATAGGTGTCGGCAGGCTGAGGGATGGCGGCTTCCGAGCCGAGACGGGTGAGCACCACGTTCAGGCAGTAGCTCCCGTTTGGGGCAACCCCGCCACCGCCGGCGAAGTCGGCCAACCGAGCGGGCCGCGGCGTCACCCGGTTCATCGGCTCGTTCGGAAGCGCCGTGGGGATGCCCGTGTCGCTCGGGCAAATGAACAGCTGGGTGTTCTTCACGTACGGCATCGCGTAGACGCGCCAGTCCACGGTCCGACACGGCTTGCACGGGATTCCGCCCGGAACCGGGGGAGGCCCCATCCGAGGCGGGTAGCTGCTGTCGTAGTCCGAGACGTACATCATCATCCCGGTCGCGATCTGCTTCACGTTCGAGACGCAGGCCGTGCGGCGGGCAGACTCGCGCGCCCTGCTGAACACAGGAAAGAGGATCGAAGCCAATATAGCGATGATGGCAATCACCACCAGTAGCTCGATCAAGGTGAAACCACGTCGACCGTTCCGTACGATCATGAGTCTGGCGGGTGCGTTCAACGGTGACTCCTTCGGGAGAGGCTATGGCTGCCTGTCGTGCACAGCGGACCGTGCGGTACGGACTTTTGGAGCCGCCGGGGAGGCCCCGAAAGTTGTCTCAGACCAGGATCAGATGCTGATCGTGCGCCGAATGTCTTCCAAGCCGACATCCTGACTTCCTATCTCGTCGCTCTGGCCATTGCAGACCACCTTAGATTCCACCCTGCCGCGCCACTCCTCTACCATAGGCAGGGCCGCGGCTCCGACACAGAGGACCGGAAAACCTCGAACTGTTCAAGTCGATAGATCGCACTCGGCTCGGCGGCGGTTCACCTCGACGGACGCACTCGGACAACAATACGGGTTACCACGACAACAACAGTTCCCGCGCGCACAAATCTCTGCAAATACACTGCGGACCGAAGTGAGTCGCAGCATGCATCGGAGACCGTCCGGCTCCGGCCGGGTGGTAAGGGAGTTTGGCTGGCTGCGCCGAACTTCCCAACCAGGTCCGCACGACACGATCGGAGGCAAGCGATGAGAGTTGGAGGGACGGTTGTCACTCTGGCGTTGGGGACGCTGCTGGGAGCGGTGGGACACTCGGCGATTGGAGCAGCAGTGGCCCAGCAGGGCGCCGGGCGAGTCAACCCAGACTCCCAGTATCGCCTCGGTCCCGACTCGCTCCCCCAGGAGGGGGTTCCCAAGGGCGAAATCAAAGGTCCCTTTGTCATCCCCAGCCAGGCCTACCCGGGTACACAGCACACCTATTGGGTGTACCTCCCGGCACAGTACGATCCAAAGGCGCCTGCCAGCCTGATGATCTACCAGGATGGTCAGGCGTTCAAGAACGAGAAGGGCGATATGCGAGCCCAAAACGTGATGGACAACCTGATCTACCGCCGCGAGATTCCGGTGATGATCGGGGTCTTCATCAACCCGGGCCGCCGACCGGATCAGCCGGAACCCTCCCCAGAGATCGGCTGGGGGGACGGATTCACGAATCGAGGCACCGAGTACAACTCCCTCGATGACAGGTACGCTCGGGTGATCACGGAAGAGTTGATGCCGGTTCTCTACAAGGAGTACAGTATCTCCCGCGATCCGGAACAGCACGGCATCGGTGGATCGAGCTCGGGCGCGATCGCCGCCTTCACGGTGGCATGGGAGCGGCCCGACGCGTTCCGGAAGGTCCTCAGCAACGTGGGGAGCTTCACGAACATCCGGGGTGGCCACGCCTATTCCGACATTGTCGCAAGGACCCCAAAAAAGCCGCTCCGGATCTTCCTCTGCGACGGCCGCAACGACAACCGGGGGATGCGCGGCGGACGCTACGACGAGAAGTGGGATTGGTTCCTTCAAAACGTGCGGCTTGAAAAGGCGCTGACCGCCAGGGGCTATGACCTGGCCTACACCTGGGG
>SYKE01000060.1 GCA_005798285.1 Actinomycetota bacterium | reverse complement strand
GCGGACAACTGCTCGCGTTCGTCTGGTGTGAGCGTCACGCGGTATTTCTTGGGCACAGGGATTACCTCCACACCAAGTGAATCACATCTTCGTCCGAGGCTCCGGTGAAGAATCAACTCCGCCCTGACAGACCACTAGGGCCGCGCCTCCTGAGACCACCATCCCAAGCAGCACGCCAATCAGGTACTCCATTTTTCCTCGTCTCTGTGGCGTTGTTCCACACTCAAACTCCCGGCTGTATTCGAACCGGGGCATCGATGCTGCGACACGAGTATGGCCCACCCACCCGTAACCAGGAGATAACCCAGATACATCGGGTTGTGGGTCCGCGAGTAGACTCCCGAACCTGTCAACGGTGCGGCGCTTTCGCGCTTCAGAGGGTTGACGGGTGTCCTGGCCCGCTTGGGGGTCGTGATGCCAGGAAGGCTAATGAGGGCGCCGGCTATCATCAAACCGATGACGCCTTCAATCCACTCACGTGACGACGCGGCCGTATCCAGCGGCTCACCAGGCGCACGCTGCCTCATGCGGCGGCGCCAACGACTGCCGGTAGAACAAGCAGATGTCGTGGCCATTTCTGCCCCGCGAGGTGCAACCCGGCATCGCGATACTCAAGCCGCCTGGCCGACCCCTCGTTGTCTTCGAAGCTGTGAGTTCGTCATTTGAACGTCGATGGCCTCTTGCAAGATCCGTTGCTGGCTGCGAGCTGAACCCTGAGCTGCTCCTGGGTTTCCGAACGCGAAAGGCCAAGCTGATGCGCGAGCTGATCTTGATGCCGGGCTGGGACGGAAAGCATCGACTCGTCCTCCCTGCTGCGAGATTCGCCAGGTCACGGCCCTTTGACTCCCCTGTTTTCGGAAGCCCCCGTCCCCTTGCGCCGCCTCTTGCCCGTCCAGAGTTTCCGGGCTCGCCCCGGCGTTAGTTTCCGGACATCACACCCCGCCGCCGTCGATCGAGGGGAGTCAACTGCCACGGGTGGCATCGGCTCCTGATCGAGTTCTGTTCTGGGAACGGGAAGCGAGCCCGCTTCACTTCTTGGACAGAAGTCGAGACGATCCTATCAAGACACATGCACAATGTGGCGGGCCACTCCGAATTTATTGCAATAATATTCCAGTAAAGACCCCGTAATTGAAGCATTGTTTCACTAGTCGGCCTGGTGCACTTCGACTACAATTGCGTTAATGCAACTAGGTTGCAGTAACGGGTCGGCCTGGACTTGAGAAGGAACGAGTGAAGTGTCTGCCTTACCCTTGTTGCTCGCATCGGCGCTTGGCGCCACCGATGGAGGCTCCACATGGAGCGGATTCCGTAATGGTGCGAATGCACCGCTGCGGGCTGAACACCTGCCCCTGAGCTGGAGGGCTGTGGGGGGCGTCGCATGGAGAGTTCGGTTGACTGGCTACGGACAGTCTGCGCCCGCTGTGTTCGGCGGACGCGTCTTTGTCACGAGCGTACCAGGAACGAAGCGACAAAAGGCCGTAGTTGTCTGTCTCGGTGCCTCTGACGGTCGCAGGGTCTGGCAAACAGAGCTCGTGGCCTCCGTCCAGGGCGATCTCCATGACATGGTCAGCCGTGCCGCCCCCACGCCGATTGTGGACAGGGACGGCCTGTACGTCATGTTTGAGAGCGGTGACATGGCTCGTCTCTCCATCAGTGATGGAAAGGTGCTGTGGAAGCGAGCGTTGTTTCGGGAGTACGGCTCTTACGAGAACGGCCACGGATATGGCTCTTCACCTGCCCACAATCGACATTCGATCTTCGTACAAGTCGACCATCAGGGGCCGTCGTACCTCGTGGCGATTGAGAAGAGGTCTGGGCGCACTCTCTGGAAGACCGAGCGTCCGTCGCGAATGTCCTGGACGTCTCCCGTGGTGGCTCGACAGGGAGGACGAGACGTCGTAATCGTCAGTTCAACGGGGGACGTCCGCGGTTACGATGCTGCCAGTGGTCAGGAACTCTGGAAGTTCGACGGCCTCTCCGGCAATCACATTCCTTCGCCCACCGTGGACGGGGACCGGCTGTATCTGGGCGCCGCCACCCCTCGGGGAGGCCGCACCACCTCTGGCGCCCGCACGCCTGCCCAGTCGAATTGTGCTCTGAATCTCATCATGCGGGACGGCAAGCCCGGCGTGGAACTGCTCTGGGAAGGCCGACGAGCTCTCTGCGAGTACGGAAGTCCAACTGCGCACCGGGGTCTGGTCTACAGTGTCAACCCTGCCGGTGTTGCGTTTTGCGTCGACGCGGAAACGGGGGAGGAGAGGTGGTCGGAGCGGATCGGCGGCCCGTGTTGGGTTTCTCCCATCGCCGTCGGGGACCGCATCTACTTCTTCACCAAGAGAGGTGCGACGACCGTGGTCAAGTCCGGGCCACGGTTCGAGAAGTTGGCTTCTTCATCTCTATGGTCAGAGGGTGAGGGGCCGCTCCCGGAGGTGGACTACACCCCTCCGGTCCGATCAGGTGGAGCGAACGGGGCTTCCGGGCGTCCTACGGCCGCGGCAGGGAATGCCGAAGACCGGGGCGCCGCCGACGGACCGCGAGGCGGTGCTGCCTCGTATGGGCCGCTGGACCCTTGCGTTTACGGCGTCGCCGTCGTGGACGGCGCGTTCTTTGTGCGCATTGGAACAGATCTGTTCTGCGTGAGAACCGCCGGAGCTCGACAGACTTCCGGCCGCTAGGGCCGGTTGCGCCGCTCGTCGCGGCGAGAGAAGAGGGGTTGGATCGTTCAAACGATTCGGCTCGGGGTCGTTAATGCAACATCATTGCGAGAGAACCGGAATCGTCTCGCGAGGTAAGTCCTCAATGAACGGATTTGAAACGCACTACCGGCGCGATGCCGCCAAGCGTGTGCATGGATGTGCCCGCGTGGATCGCGGCTTCACCTTGATCGAGCTCTTGATGGTTATCGCCATCATCACTATACTTGCTTCAATTCTGTTCCCCGTCTTTGCCAGGGCTCGTGAAAAGGCGCGGCAAACTCAGGGTCTCTCAAACTTGAAGCAGATGGGAGCGGCACTTCGAATGTATGCCGATGAGTACGATGGAATGATGGTGCTCCATGCCTACGGGGACACGGGTCGAGGTCGTCCGGGCAGCTACCAGTGGCCGCACGCGCTTTCTCCCTACCTCAAGAACTGGGGTGTGTTCGTGTGCCCGAATGCTCCCCAATTGAACGGCATCGCACGGTTCAACGGCATTGACTTCGGTTCATACCAGACGACTGCGCAGTACCCTCGTGACGGTCGATACATCGGGTACGGCATCAACCTCAATTATCATATGCACTCTTCGGATCCGACGGTCAGTTGGCATCCGGTGGGAAAGACGGATGCTGCGATTGAGGACGTGTCGAACACCATCATCGTGTCTGAACACAATGGCTCGCCGTACCAGATAGTCTGGGCATCGAACGCTCCTCCGATCGGCGGACCGTACCTCCCTGTCGACAGCAGTTGGATGAACGCTCCTGACCCGGCGACGGGCACGAGAATCGCTCGTTCGGCCGAGGGGGTAAACCTGCTCTTCTGTGACGGGCATGCCAAGTGGATGGCTCCCAGCGCCGCCTTCGAGCGGAAGCCTTCGCCTCGTGGGGTGGTGGCCAGCCGGTACACCATCTTCCAAGACTGACTCGAAAGACCGGTCTTCGGCAGCGCCAACATCCTCCGGGCAAGCGACCCGTTTGCCCGGGGGTCTTGCTCCATTGAGCGCCCTCCTCGCCTCGCCATGACGTAGTGCCCGTCGCCGCAACTGCGTAAGGAGTTGCTCCCCGTGGAGAAAAGGTCTCCGATCTTGACTCAATTCTCTGTAGCTTCGTGGGCAGGCCCCCACGATTCGGTTCCGTTCCATCCATCGGGCGATCATCCTCGAACCGGATCTCACTAGAATCAGAACGTTTCTTTAACGCCCAATCGCCCTCGCTGACGGCTGGGCCGAGCCTGGCGGGTTTTCCTCTTTCACGCTTAGCCGCATCTGACTCCCGGCCAAGCTGGGCATTTGATCGGGGTTTTTCCACAAGAGTGATGGTTTGGGCTTTTTTCGGGTCTTGAGCCCCGGAGACCGGCCCGCTTTCCTTTGCAAAAGCGCGGGTTAGACGAAATTACCGCTACACCAGTTAAGCCAGCGGGAGCACTCTCGTCCGCAGCAAGGCGATGCCTCCCCGGCGATGCATGGCTCGCTTGATCATCTTCAGGCGGTTGACTTTTCTCTCAACCACCCCATTTCTCCACGGCTGTGTGAACGCGGCTTTCACCGCTACACGGCTTCGCATCAGCCCTCGAACGAACGTCACCAACTCTATGATCCGGTGCTCCAATGCCGACTTCAGCCAGCAGCGCGGTTTGGCTGAGAGCATCGACGATCAGACGACAACCACGGGAGGGGAGAAAGCGATGTAGAGCAGCATACAGGGCACCGCCAGCCGGCCAGAGTATCCGGAAAAAACCCCGACCCGAATGCAAGAAGTTCACACCAGTCTGGCCTGACGCACCCGTTCAGGAATGCGAATCAGTAACGGGGGGCTGAGCCGGGAATCGTAAGAGCTTCTTCCGAGCTCCACTCCAGCGCTCTGGGAACACACTGCTCCAGTTGCTGCGCAGCGCGAATGTCCGCGAGTCCGAACCAGTCGTCAGACCCTCCGCCGCTCCGCTGCGCTCCCGGCCTGGCAGCTTTGTTCAGGCTCTGGAAGGGCGGCAGGCGCCGGCTGATCGGCGCTGCTGCCGCGTGGTGGTAGGCTCGCCGTCGCGCATTTATCCACAGCATCACAAGACGCGACGGGGCCTCACCGAGTTGTGGGCGCTCAGTCGATCGCTTTGTGCAGCGCTTCCTTCACATCACCGACCACCTGCTGCGTCTTACCTTCGACCTCTTTGGCCCTGCCTTCCACTTCCGCTTCTTTGTCGCCTGTCAGGACGCCAACTGCTGCCTGCATGCGACCTTGAATCTCTTTGCCCTTACCCGTCATCTGATCCTTATTCGTCATCGAAGTTCTCCTTGTTAACAGACGTTTTTACTCATGGTGAAGCAGGCTCGATTTGCAGCACGCCTCTTCCCGGTCTTCAGTGGGCACGATACCCGGTGAGCCGGTTGAAGACTGGAATGGCGGCATCCGCCACGAACAGTAGGTAGACCAAGCCACCGCCCTCGTGCCCGATGAAACCGAGCCAGCAAGGCAACGGCATAACTGTCAAGAGCGTCTGCCTTCATCCCGGCCCTCTGACCGATCTCACTTAGATCGTACCCGGTTGCCGAGAGGTTGCCCGCGGAGATGTGGAGATGGGCGTGTAGGGGCTGCGCTCTAAGAGCAGTCCGGCGATAGCTAAGGCGCCGGCAGCGGGCCGACGTCGGTCGCGCTTCCTCGGCGCTGCAGGTCAAATTGATCTGAAGCCTCAACCCAGGTTCCGCTATCGGGGGACTCCACAACTTTTTCTGACCCTCGATTTTGCCGCTGTAAACCGTAGTTTCCGGGCGTCTGGATGTGAGCCCCGCTCGCCGGGTCAGTTCAGGGGTTTCCAGCGCGGCTCGTAGGTGAAGCCCATTTGCCGGAAGACCCGGCCGGTCGCGGATTGGGTGGTCTCGAGAATGCGGTCGGGATCCATCCCCGTGGGGACGCGGTCCTCCAGCACGATGCGGCCGTCGATGAGGACCGTGTTCACCGTCTTGGAGCCGGTGCTGTACACCAGTTGCAGCACCGGATCGGTGAGGGGGAAGGCTTCCGGCACGTCATTTCGACGGATGACCAGATCCGCCCGCTTCCCGATCTCCAGGGAGCCGATCTCGTGCTCCAGGCCCGCCGCCCGGGCGCCGTTGAGGGTGGCCATGGTCAGCGCGTCCTCGGCGGTCAAAATGGTGCGGGTCCCGCTGGTTTCCCGCGCCGACAGCACGGCGAGATAGGCCTGAAGCCCCAGGTCGAAGCGGTTCGCCCAGTTCGCCGAGTCGGAGCCGAGCGCGATGTTCATTCCGCGCCGGTAGAGCTCGGCGTGGCGACCGCGAAACGTGCCGCCGACACCCCAGAGCATGGATCCCGCCGGGCACCATGCGATGGAGAGACCGGAACTCAGCAGCGGATCGACTTCCGGATCTCGAATGACGTTCACGTGAGCGAAGAGGCAGTTGCGATCCAGCAGCCCGATCTCGTCCAGATGCAACAGCGCGAGCTGACCGTGCCGGCGATCGTCGGTGCCGGCATCCACGGCATAGTAGGACTGGTGCTGGTTCAGGATCACGCCCGCCGAGTCGGCGGCGGCCTTCGCGGCGCGTTCCAGCTCGTCGGTGGCGGTGCCCATCCCCGCGATGGCGATGTGACCGCGGACCAACGCATCGGGATCGGAGTTCCGGTGGAGTTGCCCGCCGAGGAGCCGCATGCAGCGGTCGGTGTCGGCGGGCGCTCGCTCCAGCCGGTAGGCGTTGAAGCCGCCGGGGGTGTCCTCCGCGTCCCAGAGGAACGGGTCTCCAACCAGGCCACGCATGCCGAGTGTTTGCGCCGCCTCGGCGACGGCGTCCGGCGAGTAAGCGGTGCCCGCTTCGACGAAGCAGGTGGCGCCGTTGGAGATCATCTCCCAGCAGGCGAGAAGCGTGGAAGCGTACTCATCCTCGTCGGTCAGGGCATTGACGAAGTCCAGCTCGGTCGTGGGCCCAAGTTCGGCGTAGGAGATCGTGTCGCCGAACGCGCCCCGAGCGAGGTGGTAGGTGACGTGCGTGTGACACTCCACGAAGCCGGGGTGCACCACCCCGCCCCGTGCATCCAGCACCCGCGGCGCGGTGAATTCGCTCAGAATCTCCGCCGAGGCGCCGACCCCGACGATTCGACGTCCCCGGATTGCAACAGCGCCGTCGGAGAAAACGCGGCGTTCGGGGTCCATCGTCACCAGATACGCGTGGGCCACAATCAAATCCGCGGTCTCCGGCGGGCGTGGAGCGGTCGGTTCCTTCATCGGCATCGGTAAGCCTCCATCAAGGATGGGTCGGGGGCAAAGATCAGTAGTCGGCAATGGAGCCGTCGGGGAGCGTTCTGCCGGGCCACTTGTAGGTCTGAGGTTTGGCGGCCGCTTCGGCGATGAGGGTCTCATTCACTTCCACGCCGAGTCCGGGGCCGGGCGGGAGGCCGATGTAGCCGTCCTTATCCATGGTGAACGGCATACTCGCCATGCCCCTGGGAATGAACCCGAAGTTGTCCGGATAGAACTCGTGGATCAGGAAGAGGGGCGTGGCGGCGGTGGCATGCAGGCTGGCCGCGATGCCCGGCCAGCTTGCGGTGCAGTGGGGCGCCAACGGAACCTGGTACACCTCGGCCAACGTCGCGATCTTCTTCATCTGGGTGATGCCGCCCGTGTGGCAGCAGTCCGGCTGGAGGATGTCGAGGCACCGGTGCTCGAGGTAAGGCAGCATCTCAAAGATGGTGCGATCCCGTTCCCCGGAGGCGAGCGGAATGTTGATGGCCGCCTTCAAGCGCTTGAACACCTCAATGTTCCCCGGGACCGCAGGCTCCTCGATGAAGAGGAGCTCGGAAGGTTTCAACTCGGCTGCGAGTTGGATCAGCGTGGCGGGCGGCAGCGCGCAGTGGGCGTCGAACATCACGGTGCCGTCCGGCCCCACGTCTTCGCGCGCTTTCCGGATGCTGGCCACGATCCTCGAGATGTCGGAGGGGTTGCTGGAGTGCCCGAAGATGCCCGGGGGCGGGACCTTCTTCGCCTTGGCGGTGTGATAGACCCGGATCTTGTCGCGACAGGGTCCTCCCAACAGCCGGTAAATGGGAGTTCCCCACAGCTTGCCGGCGAGGTCCCACAGCCCAATATCGAGTCCCGCCAGCGTGTGAATCATGAAGGGTCCGCCGCGGATGTCGCGGTGGGCCCGATAGAGTTTTTGCCAGAGATACTCGATGCGGGTGGGGTTTTCACCGTCGATCAACTCGTAGAGCGAGCGAGCCAGCGGAACGCTGACGCGGGGATCCACGCCTTTGATCTCACCCCAACCCACCACGCCGTGATTCGTTTCGAGCTTCACGTAGACGGTCGGCCCGATCCAGTAGGTCCGCATGCCGGTGAGGCGGATGCTGGAGCTCCGATCCTGCACGAGAGCCGCTGGATTCTGCGCCGCCGGCACAGCGTCCGCCAGGAACGCCGCCGCGGCCGCCGACGCTCCGGCCGTCTGCAGCAAGGACCTGCGATTCAGCCCCGTCGTTTCCATCTCATCCGGCGTCATTTCGGCATCCTCTCCGCTCTTCGTCCGGCGACGAACGGCGTCTGAGCCCGTCTGCACAGGCTCCCCGGTCAGCGCATCGGTTCCGAGCGTGACGAAGCGCCGCAGTTGCGAGAATGATGAGGAAGCGCCGCCGCCAATCTCAGGACGCGGGCGTCCAGGCGTGATGGGAGGGTCGAAAGATGCACCTGAGCGGATGGCTCGTTCTCGGTATGGCGCTGGTAGTGCGATTCAGTTCTGTCCCGGCCGAAGCTCAGGCGGACCGACGGGTCGTGGACAATCTCGACTCGCTCCGTCGAGAGGCGGCCCGCGCACGACCGGGCACTCAGATCCTCCTGGCGCCGGGTGAGTACACGGGCGGTCTGTCGCTCCTGGGGATCGCCGGCGATTCCGGACGCCCAGTGGTTCTCAGGTCAAGCGATCCAAAGCGTCCCGCAACCTTTGTGCGCGGCGGGATTCAGCTCTCCCGCGTCGCGCACCTGGAAGTTCGCGACCTTCACATCGTCGGCTCATCCACGAATGGACTGAACGTCGACGATGGTGGGCGACCCGACTCGCCGTCCCATCACGTGTTGATTTCGGGCCTCGTCGTGCGGGACACGGGGCCCCAGGGAAACCGCGACGGAATCAAGCTCTCCGGACTCGACGACTTCACGGTGGATCGCTGCACCGTGGAGCGATGGGGGAGCGGCGGGTCGGCCGTCGACATGGTGGGTTGCCGCCGCGGGCGCATCACCCGCTGCACCTTCAAACAGGGTGGCAGCAACGGCGTGCAGGCCAAGGGCGGCAGCGAGGCGATCGAGATCTCCGGCAACCTGTTCGAGTCGTGCGGTGAGCGAGCAGTAAACGCGGGCGGCAGCACGGGCCTGCCGTACTTTCGACCTAAACCCCAGGGTTTCGAGGCCCGAGCGATTCGGGTCGAGAACAACGTGTTCAGGGGCGGCGCCTGCGCTGTCGCCTTTGTGGGGGTCGACGGAGCCGTGGTGCGGAACAACACCCTCTGGCAGCCGGAGCGCTGGGCGTTCCGGATCCTCCAGGAGACCCGCCTGCCGGAGTTTGTTCCCAGCCGAAACGGCGTGATCGAGGCGAATATCATCGTCTTTCGATCGGACACCTGGCGCGAGGGCGGCATGAACATCGGCCCCGGCACGGCGCCGGAGACGTTCCGATTCAGCAAGAATGCCTGGTACTGCATCGACCGTCCGGACCGCAGTCAGCCGAAGTTGCCCACCCCGGAGACGGGAGCAGTGGTGGGACAGGACCCGCGCTTCGTGAACCCGACCGGCGGAGATTTTCGGCTTCAGCCGGGCAGCCCCGCCACGGGAAGAGGCGCGGCGGCGCCCGTGGGACAATGAACTGAGGATGGCACTCGACGCGCCGGGCCCTGCCCCGGAGGACTTGCGATGAACCTGATGGCCTGGGCCACGCTCTTTGCCGTGGCGCTCTGCGTGGCATCCGTTGCGGCGCCCCCCGAAGCTCCGCTGCCCGAGCCGACAGTCGTTCGCGTCTGGCCGGGGGTCGCTGCCGGCGATTTGCCTGAGGCCATCGGGCCGGAGCGCTGGAGAGATCCACGGCCGGGCGACAAGTGGCAGAAGTGGGTCACCAATGTCACGGTGCCGACGCTGACGGTGTATCCCGCGCCGGCCGCAACAGCGACGGGCGCCGCGGCGATCATCTGCCCCGGAGGCGGCTACCACGACTTGATGTGGGAGTTGGAAGGGGAGGAAGTCGCAGCCTGGCTGAACTCCATCGGCGTTACGGGAATCATCCTCAAGTATCGCTGCCCCCGACGTCCCGGCGATCCGCTGGGCGTGCCCGCGCCGGGGCCGCTGAAGGACGCCCAGCGGGCCGTGAGTCTGGTGCGCAGCCGGGCGGCTGAGTGGAAGCTGGACCCGAACCGGATCGGTATGATCGGCTTTTCGGCGGGGGCCCACCTGGTGGGATCCACCGCCACGAACTTCGGCCATCGCAGCTACGACCGAGTCGACGCCGTCGACGAGGTGAGCTGCCGGCCGGATTTCGGCATCATGGCCTACTCCGGCTACTTCTGGCAGCTCGACAAGAAGCAGTTGACGCCGACGGTCCGCGTCCTCAAAGACGCGCCGCCACTGTTCTTTGTGCATGCCTCCGATGATCCGGTTCGGGGAGCGGAGGTTCAAAACAGCCTGCAGTTCTATCTGGCGCTGCGGGAAGTCGGCGCCTTGCCGGAGCTCCATCTGTTCGATCGGGGCGGGCACGGCTTCGGGGTTCGGCAAGACGGCAACCCCTGTCAGTCGTGGATCAAGTCCTGCGCTTCCTGGCTGGAGCGACACGGAATGTTGAAGAGACCGGCTCCCGGGGGATAGACCGGGCGGGCCCGAGCGCGCGTGGCGGCGCGACACCCCTCGATCGGCCTCCGCTGCAGGTGATCCACGAGGTAGTCTGGACCCCCGCTGTCGCGCCCGACAACGCCGACCCGGTAACTGCATCCGGTCTGTTCGGCACATGTCAGAGGGTTGGAGGCGCGGATTCCTCGCTGGACGTCCGACAATCCGGATGGGCCGGGGCTGAGTCCGGCGACTGCGGGAACGCGGAGTCGTCGAGGGGGATGCGAGATGTCGAGGGTTGTTCACTTTGAGATTCACGCGGAAAACCCGGACCGGGCCGCCGAGTTTTACTCTGCGGTGTTGGGCTGGAAGTTCACCACGTGGGGTGGGCCCATGGATTACCGGCTCATCGAGACCGGTCCGGCGGATGAGCCGGGGATCAATGGCGGCATGATCAAGCGCCACGGCGAGATCGACGGTACTGCGGTCATCGCCTACGTTTGCACGGTCGACGTCAAGGATCTGGACGCCACGCTGGAGAAAGCTCTGAGCAGCGGCGGCGTGCTCGCGCTGCCCAAGATGCCGGTGCCGGGAGTCGGGTGGCTGGCCTACGTCAAGGACACCGAAGGGAACATCTTTGGAATGATGCAGTCCGATCCGTCGGCTGCCTGATTCCATCTCTGTCGGGGAAGAGCCCCCTCCGCGGTTCTTCCCCGGCTTCATTGCGCGAGGCTCCCTGGCACGGGCGTACCAGGTCGGGTTCGGGAGGTGACCGTGATGGAGCACGGCAGGGTACTGATCACGGGCGCCGCAGGTACGCTGGGTCGGAAGCTGTCGGCCCATCTGGACGGTCGCGCGGAGTTGGTCCAGCTCGATCGAGACCCTCGGGGCGATGTGGGGATCGTTCCGGCGGATCTGAGCCGGCCCGGTGAGTGGCGCCGGCTGTTTCATGGGGTACAGACCGTATTCCATTTCGCCGCCGATCCAGAGGCCTACAAGAGCTGGGCGGAGCTGGTCGAACCGAACATCGACGCGCTGATCCATACGTACCTCGCCGCCGCGGAAGCCGGCGTGGCTCGCTTTGTCTTCGCCAGCTCGAACCACGTGATGGGTGGCTACAACGCCCTGCCGCGACAGGAGTTGAACTCCGACACGCCGCCGATCCCCGGCCTCAAGTATCGGATCGACGGGCGGCCCTGTGACAGCACCCCGTACGGCGCGGCAAAGCTCTTTGGAGAACGACTGGGGAAGTGTCTCTCCGAGACCCACGCGATGGAAACGATTGCTATTCGGTTCGGATGGGTCTGGAGAGGGGCGGAGAACGACCCGTCGCTTCTGCCGCCCGACCGCGGAGAATGGTTCCGCCAACTCTGGCTCTCGGACAGAGACTTCTTCCGGCTCATGGAGGGATGCCTCAGATCCAGGCTGCCGCGCCGGTTCGTGCTGGTCAACGGGATGTCGCGAAACACCGGAATGCCGTGGGACCTCGAAGCCGCTCGTCTGGATCTCGGTTACGAGCCTCAGGACGACATTGATGACCACCTGCCTCGCTGGCAGCCGACCATCGCATGACGCCGCCGGATGCTGGACCTAG